>CAYJGA010000006.1:0-2964 GCA_964369255.1 uncultured Desulfovibrionaceae bacterium | reverse complement strand
AGGCATGGCGCAAAGCCCGCCCAATGCGTCTGTAAAAGGTAAGGTGCCCGTGGGGACGTTTTCAGACTTCACAAAGCACATTTTACCGCGTATTAAAGCAAGCGGTTACACACATGTTCAGCTCATGGGGGTTTTAGAGCACCCTCTCTATAAGTCTTTTGGGTATCAAGTGTCGTCGTACTTTGCGCCGTCTTCGCGCTTTGGCACTGTCTATGATTTTCAGGAGCTTGTGGACACAGCCCATGGCCTTGGCATTCGCGTCATCGTGGACATTCCCCATAGTCATGCGTGCCCAAATACAGAAGAAGGCATTGCCAAGTACGACGGAACTCCTTTCTTTTTTTCCGCTAAGGAAAACCAGTGGGGCACACTGTCCTTTGATTACAGCCAAGATATGACGCGTCGCTTTTTGCTGTCGAATTGTCGCTATTGGCTTGAAGAATTTCGTATTGACGGCTTCCGCTTTGATGCGGTGGGGAATATGCTGTATAAGGATCATGGGCATGACGATGACTTCAGCCATGTGGGACGCTGTTTTTATGGCAAGGATGGCAAAGAGCGCGCCGATACCTTTGGACAGCTCTACCTTGCCCTCGTCAACACACTTATCCGGCATATGGCGCCGCATGCCATATCCATTGCGGAAGAATTTAGTGGCATGCCCGGCCTCACATGTGCACCGGAACGCGGCGGCTTTGGCTTTGACTATCGTTTTGCCATGGGCATTCCCGACTATTGGGAAAACTACATTAAGGATGAAGACAAGCGTCATATGGGGCCTTTGTGGTACGAAATGACAAACCATCGTCCCTATGACAACACCATCAGCTATGTGGAATGCCACGACCAATGCATCAACGGACACGACGCCATGATTTGGCGGATTATCGGTGATGCCATGTATACGGGCATGACCGTTTTTCAAGAGAGCTGGAATATTTCTCGCGGCATAGCGCTTTATAAGCTGATGCGGAGTATCACGCTTTGCACGGCGCATTATGGATATTTGAACTTTATGGGCGCAGAATTTGGGCATCCCGAATGGCTGGACGAAATGACAAACGGGCATCGTCAATGGCATTTGGCAGATGATACGACACTGCGCTATACCCGCCTTGCGGCCTTTGATAAAGCGTGTATGTTTGATATTGTAGAGAAATATCTTGACGATTTTCGCTGCCAGCCCCTTTTCCGTCATGTACATGAAGAAAACAGGACATTGGCCTTTGAGCGCGGACGCCTGCTCATGGTATACAACTTTCACGAAGTGGAGAGCCAAGGGCATTTGGAGCTTCTTGTGACGCCGGGGAAGTATGTGGGCATACTCAGTAGCGATGAAAAAAATTTTGGAGGACATGGAAATGTGCTGCCTGGAACGGAGCATTTTTCGTGCGCAGAGTCAGGCATAGAGACGCAAGCCATCACTGTGTATATTCCGCCTATGACGACTCTCGTTCTTTTGCGTATGTGAGGTATATTATTTATGGCTTCTTATTGCGTGTATTTGGCTGTCATTGTCCATGAAAGCATATATTACAGAAAGCATGCGGCGTAGTTCACAATGTGTGTTGCCTTGACTTCCAATGCATCGTGCGTACCTTTGTAAAAGCAGTATTTGCTGCAAAGATAATTATGAGGTAACACACCATGCATTATACAGGTCCTATTTTTCGTCCGCCGGTGGAAGCTATGCTTGACACAAAGCTTTTGCAAGTCACTGTAGGATGTGCGCATAATAAATGTAATTTTTGTACTATGTACGCCCCCGTGAAGTTTTCTGTGGAACCCTTGGCGCAGGTGGAGCAGGATGTGAAGGAATTGCGGGAGCAATTCCCACATATTGATAGGATATTTCTTGTCAACGGCGACGCCTTTGTGTTGAGTAGAAAAAAACTGCAAGCCATTACGGACATTATTATTAAACATATACCAGAAGTGTCTGTTATCACCATGTACGCGTCCATCAATAATATCAAAGCCAAGAGCGATGACGACCTCATTGCCATCAAAGCAATGCGTATAAATGATTTATGGATGGGCGTGGAATCCGGCAATGCACAAACTATTCTCGATATAAACAAAGGGCATACGCTTGATGAGGCTCGCGAGCAATTACAGCGTCTCAATCGTTTCGGCATCCGTCATGATGACGGTTTTATGCTGGGTGTCGCCGGTGCGGGCAAGGGCATTCAGAATGCCATTGACACCGCCGCGCTTATCAACGAAACAAAACCAAGCATCATATGGTTTGGGACGCTGGGTTTGTTTGAAGGGAGTAAGATGCACAGTGCCATGCTCAAGGGGGATTTTATCCCTGCCACAGAGCTTGAAATTCTTGAAGAAGAAATTAAGGTGCTTGAGCTTATTGATGTGGACAATGTCCCCTTCTATGGTATTCACCCCACAAATGCGAGCAGTGTCCACGGTGTCCTGCCTCGCGATAGGGAAGATATGATTGGGGAAATCAGAGATTATATTGAGCATGCAAGCTCGGAATTTTTACACAGCGCGCAACCACGCGCTACATTATAATGTAAAAGGAAAAAATTATGTCAGAGAAACGCATCGACCACATAAATATATCCGTTCCAAATCTTCCACAAGCCATAGACTACTACGAGAAGATTATGGGCTTCATAGTGAAGGAGCGCTTTAAGGGGGCTGGCATGGAATTTGTTTTCATGAGCGATGGCACCACCACATACGAACTCATGGAAAACCCGTCGCTTACAGAGACACGCATTGACCATATAGCCTATGTGTCTGAAGACATTCAAAAAGATTATGACGCTTTCAAGGCCATCAACCCCACACTCTTGCTCGGTGAAATTGGTTATGTGGACTTTCTTTTTGAAAATGGTGTGTATTACTTTTTCATCAAGGGCGCTGGCAACGAAAAAATTGAATTTTGCCAGAAGAAAGCACTGTAAACAACATTCTAATTTGTTTTTTTGAAGGGGGTTT
>CAYJGA010000005.1:7700-23206 GCA_964369255.1 uncultured Desulfovibrionaceae bacterium | reverse complement strand
CCCGAAAAGATTTCTGTGGCCACCGCTGCAAAAGTATATGAAGCCACATGCGTGTCCATGGGCAATCCTCATGCAGTAATTTTTGGGGAGCCTTTAGACACTTTGCCTATTGAAACCATAGGGCCAATTCTTGAGCATCATCCGCTCTTTCCCGAGCGCATCAATGTGGAATTTGTGGAAGTCTTAGACAGAAGCAATGTGCGTATGCGTGTATGGGAGCGAGGAGCCGGTGAGACGCAGGCCTGTGGTACAGGCGCATGCGCTGTGGTGTGCGCAACGGCGCGCCTTGGTTTGACGGATAATGATGTGACTGTGCATCTTTTGGGCGGAACATTGAATATCCGTCTGGCAGATGACGGACATGTTTTTATGACAGGGGAGACGGTGGAAGTTTTCGCCGGCGAGTTCTTATTATGATGAAAAGAGGTATACATGTTTCACGTTAATCCTTGGTATGCAGGCCTTCCGGGTTCGTATCTTTTTGCAGAAATTGGACGTCGCCGTCAGGCATTTCAGGCGTCGCATCCTGAGGCTCAGTTGATTTCCTTAGGGATTGGTGATGTTTCTCGTCCTTTGTCGCCGGCTGTATTGGGGGCTTTGCATAAGGCTGTGGACGAAATGGGCGACCCTGCGGGCTTTAAGGGTTATGGCCCTGAGCAGGGCTATGACTTTTTGCGCGAGGCTATTTGCGCGAATGATTACGTAGCACGAGGCATGGACATTGCCGCCGATGAAATATTTGTGAGTGACGGCGCTAAGTGCGATGTGGGCAACTTTCAAGAGCTGTTTGCGGATGACGTGCGCATCGCTGTAACTGACCCTGTGTATCCTGTCTATGTGGACTCCAATGCCATGTCGGGTCGTATGGGCAAGTACGTTGATGGGCGCTGGGATAAGATGATATACTTGCCTTGCACGGCGGAGAATAACTTTGTCCCGGACTTCCCCAAGGAAGTGCCTGATGTTATTTATTTGTGCTATCCGAATAATCCCACGGGCACCATGCTTCCCCGTGAAGCCATGAAGGCGTGGGTGGATTATGCGCAAAAGAACAGCGCGCTCATTTTGTATGATTCCGCCTATGAAGCCTATATCTCCGGCGACGATGTGCCTCATAGTATCTATGAAATCGACGGCGCGCGCGAAGTGGCTGTAGAGTTTCGTTCTTTCTCTAAAACGGCGGGCTTTACGGGCTTGCGTTGTGCCTATGTGGTGGTGCCTAAGACATTGAAAGTGAAGGGGGCGCCCCTTGATTTGCATGGCATGTGGAACCGTCGCCAGTGTACAAAGTACAATGGTTGCCCCTATATCGTGCAACGAGCCGCTGCTGCTATTTATAGCCCTGAGGGCAAGGCAGAAGTGCGTGCTATTGTAGATGGATATATGAAGAATGCCGCGAGTGTGCGCAAGACGCTTATGGATATGGGCTTAGACGTTTATGGCGGCGAGCATGCGCCCTATGTATGGGTGCGCACGCCAAAGCAAGACGGCGTTCACATGCCTTCGTGGGATTTCTTCCAACATGTGCTTGAAAAAGCGCAAGTTGTATGTACCCCCGGCGCAGGTTTTGGCCCGAGCGGTGAAAATTATGCGCGTTTTACAGCCTTTGCGGCGCCAGAAGCTACAAAGGAAGCCTTGGAACGGGTAAAGAATGTTTTTTAAATTGAAATAGAGGGTTGCTGTGCGCAAGAGGGACTTGCCTTTGCGCGCGCAGCACCTTCGCAAAGCACATGGAGTGAAGGATTTATGTCACATATACGCACTCTTCGATCTCTTTTAGCCGATGGAAAACATTCCATAGGCTCGTGGTTGCAGCTCCCGTCACCGGACGTGGCGGAGCTCCTTGCCCGTTCCGGATACGACTGGATTGTGGTGGACATGGAGCATGGTGCTTTGAGTGCTGCGGAGCTGCCATCGCTTTTTAGAGCCATAGAGAGTGGCGGTGCGGCGCCCTTTGTGCGCGTGGTGGAAGCATGCCCGAGCGCCATTAAGACAGCGCTCGACGCCGGCGCACAAGGCCTCATCCTCCCCCATATCGAAACCTATGACCAGCTCAATGCTGCAATAAATTATACTCTTTTTCCCAGTGCAGGCGGCAAAAGGGGTATAGGATATTGCAGGGCAAATGCGTATGGTAAGGAGTTTGACAGCTACTTGCAGGGTCTGAGCAATGAGGTTTTTGTTGTTGCGCAAGTGGAGCATATAAATGCTCTTGAAGAGCTTGAGAGTATCATAGGGCATCCTCGCCTTGACGCGCTCATGGTGGGTTCCTACGATCTTTCCGGTTCAATGGGTATTACAGGGGACTTTGAGCATCCGGATTTTTTGGCAATCATGGAGCGTATCACACAAACATGTCGCAGGTATAATGTACTTATGGGAACGCACCTTCCATATCCAGACCATGACGCCTTGGCGCAGTGCATTACAAAAGGGCAGCGTTTTATTGCCTATGGCATGGACAGTGTGTTTCTTTGGAGCGCGGCTGCGCGTCCATTTATTTGTTAGTATGGTGTGAGGGAGCTTCAAGTTTAATGAATGTAATTGCCATAATACCCGCAAGAATGGGGTCTAAGCGCTTTCCTGGAAAGCCGCTTGCCATGTTGCACGGTGTGCCGATGGTGGGGCATGTCGCCATGCGTACACGTCTTGCACCTTCGGTGGCCGCGACCTACGTTGCAACGTGCGATGCGAGTATTGAAGAATATTGTTTGAGTGCCGGAATTGATTTTATTATGACAGGCAATCACCATGAGCGCTGTAGTTCGCGCGTGGCAGAAGCCCTTTTGACGGCGGAGCAACGCAGGAGAGAAAAGGCGGATATTGTGCTCATGGTTCAGGGGGATGAGCCCATGGTGACCCCTGAAATGATAGAGCTTGCTCTAGAGGCTTTGCGCCTCGACAGCGATATACAAGTTGTCAATCTTATGGGGGATATTACCTCGCAAGAGGAATGGGAAGACCCAAACTGCATAAAGGTTGTGACAGATATTCGAGAGGAGGCTCTGTATTTTTCCCGCGCGCCCTTGCCCTGTACACAGAAGCCTTGTGCTGCGAATGTGAATTTTGAAGATGTTCGCGCGCGGAAGCAAGTTTGTGTTATTGCGTTTCGTCGCGAAGCCTTGCTTCGCTTCCATGCATTACCGGAAACGCCCTTGGAAAAAATTGAATCCATCGATATGCTCCGTTTTTTGGAGTACGGAGATAAAATCGTCATGGTGCACACGCCCCAGCGCACAGGGAGCGTAGACACCGCGGAAGATTTGGAGCGCGTGAGCGCGCTCATGGAAAATGATGTCCTACGCTTTGCCTACGACAAGGTGCCCGTTGTGCAGCCGATACCTCCAAACACCGATATGCCCTATGGAGCCTAGTATCTTGTCAACACTAAAAGTGTAGTTTTAAAGGTTGACTCGCTTTGTGCATTTACCTCAAATGCTTTTTTGAGTTTTCCATCCGAAAGCGCCGACTGTCTATTTAAACAGCTGTTTTTGTGAGGTGTGTACGTGAAAGTTGCTATTAGTACAAGTTCATTTGCGACACAGTGTGCTTCTCCTTTAAAAGTGTTGGAAGAGCGTGGTCTTGCCTATGTGCTGAACCCACACGGGCGCACGCTCACAGAGGATGAGCTTGTGACATTCGCAGACGGCTGTCATGGCCTTGTGGCAGGAACAGAAAAGCTGTCGAAACGCGTATTGGAAGCATTGCCGGACTTGCGCGTTGTCAGTCGCTGCGGGGTCGGGGCGGACGCTGTGGACAAGGACGCGCTCAAGGCTTTGGGGAAGGAGCTTTATACGACGGAAAGCCCCGCGCTGAGCGTCGCAGAGTTGACGCTTGCGGTGACCCTTGATTTATTTAGGCATGTTTCCTGCATGGATAGAGACATGCGCGGAGGGATATGGCGCAAACGCATGGGGCATTGCCTGACGGGGAAGAATGTGGGCATCGTTGGATTTGGCTTTATAGGGCAGGCTGTCGCTCAGATGTTTGCTCCTTTTTGTCAGATAGCCTATTATGACCCGCGCATTGTACTTGGTGTTTCGCCGCGCTTTAGGTCAATGCGTCTTGAGGAATTACTTGGATGGGCAGACATTGTGACTGTGCACTGTTCCTGTCCGCCAGAAGGTGAAAATGTTCGCTCTGATGGAATCTTATTTGATAGAGAGCGTTTGATGTATCTACGAGAAGGAGCGTGGTTCGTCAATATGTCGCGTGGCGGCATTGTCGATGAGGAAGCGCTCGCGGACATGCTGCGCTCTGGTCATTTGGCGGGGGCTGCGCTGGACGTTTTCGCAGATGAACCCTATACTGGTGCCTTATTGGCCTTTGATAATGTTGTTTTGACGCCGCACTGCGCTTCGTATACTCGTGAAGAACGTATTCGTATGGAAGTGGAAGCGGTTAAAAAACTTTTACATGCACTGGAGTTATGATGGGAATTTCTTGTCTCGTACTGGATTGTGATGGCACTCTCTTGCAAAGCGTTGATATTAAAGCAGATGCATTTTCTACTCTTGCAATGCCCTATGGGGAAGAAGCAAGGCAGAGTCTTGTGATGTATCATCGGCTGCATGGCGGCGTGAGTCGCCGCGAAAAGTTTTCGTGGTTCTTTCGCAAGTTCGTAAATCGCGAAATGACAGACGATGATTTCCACAAACTTGACGAACAGTTTGAGCAGTTGTGCGTGGAAGCCATAGCAGATTGTCCTATGGTTCTTGGCGCTGAGGCCGTGCTCAATGCGTGGCATGACAAAATGTCCATCTATGTTTGCTCAGGCGCGCCGCATGCAGAGCTGTGGCGGATATTGCGCATGCGTGGCATTGATGGATACTTTACAGGTATTTATGGGACGCCTCCCGGCAAGACGGCGCTTTTGCATCGCATTGTGCGCGAGGGGCATTTTGCTCCGGAAGATGTACTCATGGTGGGCGATTCCTTCACCGATTTGGATGCCGCGGAAGCTGTAGGAACGCAGTTCTATGGCATCGGCGACGACTTTATGAGTGGCATTCATCCGGGTGGCGAAGACTTGCAAGAGCTGAATGCGTGGCTTGAAGAGCATCTTGACCCTACAGTTCTTGCGAAAAGAACGTAAACGCTCAGTCGTCTCTGCGTTTTGTCAAGGATGTCTGCGCGAGTAAAAAAAATTATACTTTTGCAAAAAGAGGGGAAAGCGCCTTGGACGTTTTTTCCTCTTTTTCCTTTTATTTTACACTTGAGAGGAAACACATATGAAACATACACGCATCGTGCATGCGCTCGCTGCAACACAGCCTCAGGATGACATTTGTTTGTGCGGCTGGGTGCGTACCCGTCGTGATTCAAAGGGCTTCAGTTTTTTAGAAATCAATGACGGCTCTTGCCTTGGAAATATTCAATGCATCGTGGACGAGGGCACAGACGCCTACGGACAGATGGGCGAGGCAAATACGGGAGCGGCCTTGTGCGTCAGGGGTGCGCTTGTGGAGTCGCCGGGCAAGGGGCAGCGCTGGGAGGTGCGCGCAAGCACTATTACGCTATACGGACTGGCAGAGCAAAGTACATTCCCACTCCAAAAAAAGCGCCATTCAGACGAATTTTTACGCAGCATCGCGCACTTGCGCGCGCGAACAAATAAGTATGGCGCCGCTTTCCGCATCCGCTCCGAGGCCGCCATGGCCATACACGACTATTTTGCCGGTAATGGCTTTTATCACGTTCATACGCCTATTTTGACAGGTTCGGATTGCGAAGGAGCTGGGGAGATGTTCCGCGTCACCACGCTTGACGCGGGCGAAAAGGATTTGAGCAAGGACTTCTTTGGGAAACAGAGTCATTTGACTGTTTCCGGACAGTTGGAGGCGGAGGCCTTGGCCTTGGGACTTGGACGCGTTTATACATTTGGTCCCACATTTCGCGCGGAAAACTCCAACACGCCGCGACATGCGGCAGAGTTTTGGATGGTCGAGCCGGAAATGGCTTTTGCGGATATTCATGATAATATGGATCTTGGCGAAGGTTTGACGTGTCATGTTATCGAGCGCATCCTGTCCGCGTGCGGTGAAGACATTGGCCTTTTCAATCGCTTTGTGGATACAGAACTTGAAAGTCGTTTGCGTGGTATGCTCAGCAAGCCATTTCATCGCATTTCCTATACAGAGGCCGTAGAAATTTTGCAAAAGAGCGGTAAGTCCTTTGAAAATCCTGTGGCTTTTGGTACTGACTTGCAAACAGAGCACGAGCGCTATCTTGCTGAAGAGCACTTTGCGCACCCCGTGGCTGTATATGATTATCCCAAGGATATTAAAGCATTCTACATGCGCCTCAATGACGATAACAGGACAGTGGCGGCCATGGATGTGTTGGTGCCCCGCATTGGGGAGCTTATTGGCGGTTCGCAAAGAGAAGACCGCTTGGATGTGCTTGAAAAGCGCATCATCGAGATGGGACAAGACCCTCAGCATTATTGGTGGTATCTTGATTTGCGTCGCTATGGCAGCGTGCCCCATGCGGGCTTCGGGCTTGGCTTTGAAAGATTGCTTATGATGCTCACAGGCATAAGTAATATTCGCGATGTGATTGCGTTTCCGCGTACACCGGGTGCCTTGGAGTTTTAACTACGGTGCACCCTTGCTAATGGGGAGAAACTTTTTTGGAAAAAAGTTTCTCCCCTCAAAATGTGAATGTCATCAGAGTACGAGAGTAGGTCATGGACTATAGCGAACTATTAAGCAAAATTGACAGTGCGCACCGTGAATTGGCACAACATCGTCCTTTTGAGGGCGATGTCTTGCCCCTTATTCGCGCCTATTATCGGGTGGCCTGTACATATACTTCCAATGTGATTGAAGGTTTTACCTACACAGAGACGGAAACCAAGGTCTTGCTTGAAGACGGCTTAACCGCCGGAGGAAAATCTTTGAAGGATATGTACGCTGTCCTTGGTCATGCTAAAGCATATGACTGTATGTATGACATCATAAAAAACGATACATTGACAGAAAAGGATGTGCTTCTTTTTCATACAATGTTGCAAGGTTCGTTAGAAAATGATGCTGTGGCAGGAGCGTACAGAACCGGCTCGGTGCTTGTTACTGGCACTGATTATGTCTTTCTTGCTCCCGATCAAGTGTCAGAGGCTATGCGTCGTTTTTTTGTTCAATTAGACGAATATAAAAAGAGCATGCATCCCGTGGAGCTAGCCACATATGTGCACAAAGAAATTGCTACCATACACCCATTTGGGGATGGAAATGGCAGGGTGGCGCGCTTAGCCATGAACACTATTTTACTGCAGCGTGGTTATTTGCCTGCGGTCATTGCGCCTGTTTTGCGGTCTGAATATATGGACGCTCTTCGACAGACAAACTTTGCTAAGGATGCTTCATTTAAAATGTTTATCGCAAGAGCGGTTTATGAAGAGCTTATGGCTATGAATAGGCAGTTAACGGGGGCGCGTGTTTTGTAAAGTCAAAAGGCTTGAGTGTTAGTGTTGCGGAGTGTCTTTGCTTTTCATGTGTCCGTCCAGTATAACAGAAGGTCGACCAGCAGAGCATTTATTCGCGTCATTCTAAAGGTATGGCTGAGAGTAGTGATACACTCGAATGACGCGGACATTGCTCCATCAAGCTGATTTTGAAAACGAAATTTGACTTTGCTGACAGACTTTATGGTTTTTTGTGCAAAATCCACTCATCTGTTAAAATCTTAGAACTCTCACTGTTTGTTCTCAAACTCATGGGCTTGCATTGCAAATTGTGTCTCAAAATCTGCACGGGATACCGCTGAATGGAGCGTAAAACTGATGTTTTCAAGTACATTTGTATCTGTGATTTGGCGGAGCTGCTCTTCTACAGTGGATGACACTGCCCCCCAACGGCGCGAAGCAAGACCCAAGAGTAATGCTTGCATGCCTTCTGCTTTGCCTTCTGCTTTGCCTTCTGCTTTGCCTTCTGCTTTGCCTTCTGCCATGCCCAATTCCATGCCTTCCACGTATGACTTTTTCGCAATTTCGCGCAAGCTGTCAGCTAACATAGTAAATCCCTCCATCATGTTTTGAAGTTCGTGTATGTCACCATCGGAATCTTCGGAGCCGGTCGCGCTTGTTGCCGCATTCTCTGCACGGAGCGTGTCCAAGGTCACACGAATGAGCTCGTAAAATATTGACTTTGCATAGGCGTATTGTGGCTTCTGCACTTCTTGCATAATCAACGCTGCAAGTTCAGAAAAATCTTCTTGTTTTTTTACTTTTTCCAAGCGTAAAAGCAGAGAGGCAAGACCTGTTTTTGTCGTCCCATCCTCGCCGCAAAACAAAGTTTCATCAAGAACAAAGTATTCTTGATTTGGCTGGTATTTTTTCAGAATACCAAGATTCGGCGGGAAAAAATCCTCGAGCTGCCGCGCCGTCCATTTTCCCTTGCCGGTATATATGACAAGGGGGAAGACGGGAGGCAAATATTTTTGTCGCAAGCCTCTCTTTTTCTGTCCAATATCAATGAGCAAAAGCGATGTATACGAAATCATACGCAAAGCCATAAGAGCGTCGACGGTGCTTTGAAATTCAATCAATAAATACAGATAAAACCACTGCGCCTCTCGCTTTGTTTCCTCTTTTTCTCTCTCTTTCTGTTTCTCCCCCTCTGCTGTGGGATGAAATTGGACGCGCCATACTATATCAGAATGGCGTTCTCGTAAATCATCAGTGACATACGAAGCGGGTTCGCGCGTCAATGTGCTGAAGTCAAATTCCACCGCGAATCTGTCGCTGACATAATCACGTAAAAGCGACTCAACCATTGCTTGGTCACTAAAGAATTTTTTATATAGCGCGTCGTGTGCGCGGTGCAGAGTTTTTTTGCGTTTCATATTTCTCTCCTGACATATTTCAAGAGCGAGCGCAACCTATTTCCCACAACAAAAAGCCGGACAGTAGAGCACGCGCTCCACTGTCCGACCCCATATATGTCTCGTTGACGCGAAAAAAAACTACTCGGCAGCGTCTGCTTCCGGAGCGGTCTCGTCAGTAGCAGTGTCTTGTGCAGCAGCGTCCTGTGAGGGAACTTCTTCCACGTCTTCTTCGTAATTACGGTTTTCGGAAGCCACCTTCACGATGACATTGGCCATGACATCTGCGAAAAGACGCACACGAACTTCATGTTCACCCAAGGTACGGATGGGAGCGTCAAGCAAGATACGGCGACGATCCACTTCTACACCAAGCTCTGCAAAGGCATCGCCGATAAGGGAAGAGGTCACAGAGCCATAAAGCTTGTCGTTTTCACCCACGCGCATCTTAATGACAACATCCAAGGCCTCCAGCTTTTGGAGAGTGGCGTTGGCTTCAGCGCGCAAGGTATCCATTTTCGCTTCAAGCTTTTTACGTTCAAGCTCAAATGCTTTCAAATTGCCGGGGCTGGCTACCATGGCCATGCCTTGTGGCAACAAATAGTTACGGCCATATCCTGCCTTTACAGACACAACATCGCCCACCTTACCTAATTTTTCCACATCTGTGCGGAGAATAATTTTCATGGTGGCTCCCCCTTTAGATCATGCTCTTTTTCTTGACAGTACTGTCATGAGTGGCTGTATAAATGAGCAGAGCCATTTGACGCGAACGCTTAATCTCACGGGTAAGCAAACGCTGATGGTGCGCACATGTGCCTGTAATACGGCGAGCAATAATTTTGCCGCGCTCTGTAATAAAATCACGCAAGATGTCTGCGCGCTTGTAGTTCAAAGGAAGTTCCTTATCTGCGCAGAAACGGCAAAACTTACGACGTGGAGCAAATTTCTTTTTAAAAGCCATGGTCATTCCTCCTTAGGCCGTGACAGCTTCAGTTGCGGCGGCAATGGCTGCGTCGTCAAGGTCGTCACTCAAACGTACAGTGACAAACTTAAAGATGCCGTCGGTGATGCGGATGTTGCGCTCAAGCTCAGTAATAGCCGTAGGCGGTGCCAAATATTCCAAACGAACATAATGGCCACGCATGTGCTTTTGCACAGGATAGGCAAGGTCGCGCATCCCCCAAGGGTCCACGGTGACAGCGGAGGCTTTTTCGCGCTCCAAAATAGCCGTAAGGCCACTGATAATGGCTTCACGGTTGTCTGCGGTCAGCTCTGGAGAGAGCAGCAGCAGGGTCTCAAACTTTCTCATGATACACTCCTTATGGGCGTAATATGGCCCGTCCATCAATGTACAATCACAACGAAATGTACACCTAGGCGAGCAAGGAACCTAGGTTAATAGAAGCATATACGCTTTTTGTCAATGATTTTTTTCTTTCATTTTATGATGTCGAAGTGTGGTTTTTTATTAAATATCACAAGTATATGCAGGTAAAAATAACTCTCTCAGCTCTCAGGCAAGCGAAAATATATTTCTTGCATATCATGAAATTATTATGTATTTGACCCTGTGCCTCTGTATTTGCGGCAAGGATTACAAGGAGACTCGTAGTGGAAAACTACAATACAGGCTACAATGCCGGCTACACCATAGACATCCCCTATGAGGCGCGTTTTTTTAGAGAACTGACGCCAAACTATTTGCGTGCCCTCCTACTTTTGCAAGGAATTGACCTCCCTAAAAGCAATTCAGGCAAACCTTTTCAGTATCTTGAGCTTGGCTACGGACAAGGCACTTCCCTTGCCATCCACGCCTGTAGTAATTATGGCGAATTTTGGGGAACGGATATCAATCCCGAGCACGCCCTCCATGCGTCAAGCATGATACACAGCCCCAATGCGTGTGTCCTCAACGAGAGCTTTGCCGAGCTCGCCCACAAAAGCAAAAATGGGCGCCTTCCCATGTTTGATATGATTGTTTTGCACGGCGTATGGTCGTGGGTCAGCAGCGAAAACCAGCAACACATTCTCGACATCATCGCAAACTCCCTCATGACAGGGGGCGTGGTCTATATCAGCTATAATTGCATGCCCGGCTGGTCAAGCACCATGTCCATCCGTGATTTTTTATACTTTCACACCACCCACTACAATTATCCTGCAAACGCAAGCACAAGCAAAGCGCAAGACGCCTTCGCCTTGCTCAAAACACTACACGATGGCGGCGCGCATTATTTCGCAAACAATGCCGCGGCAACCGCGAAAATCGCGCGCATGCAAGAGCAATCTTTGAGCTATATAGTCCATGAATACATGAACGCCCACTGGAGTGCCTCCTACTTCAAAGATGTGGCTCAGCAGCTTCATACGGCAAAATGCCAGTTTCTTACCTCAGCACGCCCTTTGACCCATTTATCCATTGCTATCCCCGAGGATATGCAAGCCACCATGTCCGCCGCACACGACACCACTCTGCGCGAAACGCTGCGCGACTTCATACACAATACACAATTCCGCTGTGATATTTATGTCAAGGGAAAGAATACCCTCAGCCCCCATGACTTCCTCGAAAAACTCGGGAAGCTCTCCTTTGTTCTCCTTTGTCGGCCGGAAGAGTTCAGTTATACTGTCAGATGCCCCTTGGCAGAGGTTGAGTGCAAAAAAGAGATTTATGCCCCACTCATGGAGTATTTGGCACGAGACAATTTTCGCCCCAAGCCCGTGGCAAGCATGCTCGAGCAGCCTAGCTGCAAGCACCTGAGCTTGCAAAGTCTCATCGAAATGCTCACTGTCCTTATGGGCGCGGCTGTCATCCACCCCGCGCAAGAGGTTACACAGGCACTGCAAGAACAATGTCATTTTTTTAACATACACACATGTTTAGCTGGTGAAGAGCACGTGGCGCACACAGACCTCGCTTCTCCTGTCCTCGGCGGTGGCATACATGTTTCGGACATTGAAAAAGCATTCCTCAAAATGCGAGCACAGAGCTTTGCACAAAGAGGCGTCTATGCCCCCAAAGAAGTTTATGTTCCTCTGCTGCTTACAGACATGCAAGCCGCAGGGCAAGACCTTATGCTCAAAGGAAAAAAGCTCAACAGCGACGACGCCCTCCTCCACCTTCATAAAGAGGCGGAAAAATTTGAACAGCGCTTGCCGCTCCTACACGCCCTCGGCGTCACACTTTCTTGATGGAAAAACAATGAATACAGACCAAATATTAAAACTCATTACACGGGCGCGCAGCAATGTCTATCAAGTCAGCGGCGCAACCCCTCTCGAACACTATCCGCAAGACGGCGGCGGAACCCTGCTCCTCAAAAGAGAAGACCTCTCCCCCGTCCACTCATACAAATGGCGCGGATCTTATAACTTCATGGCCTCGCAAACGCCGGAAACCCTGTCGCGCGGCGTTGTCACCGCCTCCGCCGGCAATCATGCCCAAGGCGTCGCGCTTGCCGCTGCTCGCCTTGGTATCAAGGCACGCATCACCATGCCCACATCTGTGGCACGCATGAAGGCGCATGAAGTGGCACGCCTTGGTGGCGATGCTGTGGAAATTATTATCACAGGGGACACCTTTGACGACGCGCGAAAAGCTGCCGACGAGGCAGCTGTCAAATACGACATGCTCTACGTGCATCCCTACGATCATCCACTCGTCATTGCAGGGCAGGGAACCGTAGGCGACGAGCTGCTCATGGGGCCTATTTGGCCTGATGTGGTGCTGCTTCAAATTGGCGGCGGCGGTTTTGCTGCGGGCGTTGCCACCCTACTCAAAGCCCATGCGCCACACATCGAAATCATCGGCGTGGAAGGCGAAGGGCAAGCCAGCATGCAAGCCTCCGTGCAGGCGGGGCATGTCATCACCCTGCCTCAGATTGATGTGTTTTGCGATGGTACAGCTGTGAAAAGAGTCGGCGACTACACATTTGAGCTGTGCAGGCAATATATCGACAGCTATATGACTGTGTCCAACGACGAGGTCTGCGCCGGCATCCAAAAAATTTGGGAACTTGCACGCACACTGCCGGAACCCTCCGGCGCCCTTGGTATGGCGGCTTATCTTAAGCGTCAAGAAGAGTTTCGTGGAAAGAATGTGGCCGTGATTGTGTCCGGCGCTAATATGGACTTCGCGCGTCTTTCATGGATTGCAGGCAGAGCCGGCATCGCCGGCGGCGTGGAAGCACCCATCAAGCGCTGCTATGAGATTGCCATTGACGAGCGCTCCGGCTCCATGCTCCATCTGCTTAAGGCCATAAACCATCTTGACTTGAACATCGAAGATTTTTTATACGGAAAAACCCACAGCGAAAACGCCTTTCCTGTACTCGGCTTCAAGGGGCGGCGTCATGTGCTCGACGCCTTGGAAGTGGTGCTCAAAAATCATGACTTCATCTTCCGCGATGTGACGCATCGTGAGGATGTGACTTTTCGCATCATCAACGCCGCCATGAGCACATGGGACGCGCCTCTCATGGCCTTGGTGGAATTTCCGGAACGCCCCGGCGCGCTGTTGGAATTTATGGAAGATGTGGCAAAGCTCAGCAATATTTGTTACTTTAACTATAGCAGCAGCGGCGAAATGGTGGGTCGTGCCCTCATGGGCTTTGAGTTCGCAGACAATGAGAAGCGCGAAGCCTTCTTGGCGCACATGCGTATCGAAGGCCCCCCACTTCGTCTCGTGGACGCATCCACTTTTGTGCGCCCCGCAGTAGTTTCATAAAAATTTTAAAATACAGGTTCACTATGCCTAAGCAAGAACATATTCGTAATTTTTCCATCATCGCACACATCGACCATGGCAAGTCCACGCTGGCCGACCGCATCCTCGAAGTGACGCACCTTGTGTCCGACAGAGAAAAGCGCGATCAATATCTCGACAAAATGGACTTGGAACGCGAACGCGGCATCACCATTAAGGCGCAGACTGTGCGTATTCCTTTCAAATCTCGTACAGGAAAGGAATACATTCTCAACCTTATCGACACCCCGGGACACGTCGACTTCAACTATGAAGTCTCTCGTTCTCTCGCTGCCTGCGACGGCGCTCTGCTCGTCGTAGATGCCACCCAAGGCGTCGAAGCGCAAACCCTCGCCAATGTTTACTTGGCGCTGGATCATGACCACGATGTCATTCCCGTCCTCAATAAAATTGATTTGCCAAGCGCCGATGTGAATCGCGTCAAAGAAGAAATTGAAGAGGCCATTGGTCTTGATTGCACAGAAGCGCTCCCCGTCTCTGCCAAAACAGGCGAAGGCGTTGCCGATGTGCTTGAGGCGCTCATAGAGCGTCTGCCGGCGCCGGAAGGCGATCCCGCTGCCCCTCTCAAAGCGCTCATTTTTGACTCGTGGTATGACAGCTATCAAGGGGTCGTTGTGCTCTTCCGTATTGTGGATGGCACGCTCCGCAAAAATGAGCGCGTGCGCCTTATGGCCACTGGCAAGGAATACGAAGTGTTGCGCCTCGGCGTCTTCTCGCCGGAAGCGCAGGATGTGCCCTCCCTCGCCGCCGGCGAAGTGGGCTTTTTATGTGGCAGTATCAAGGAGCTTGGCGACGCGAAAGTGGGCGACACCATTACCCTCTGTAACAATCCCGCCACAGACCCTGTGCCCGGCTTCAAAGAAGTGAAGCCCATGGTCTTCTGCGGTCTCTATCCGTCCGACTCCGACGATTACGAGCCACTCAAGGCCGCACTTGAGAAGTTACAGCTCAACGACGCCGCTTTCTCCTACGAGCCAGAAACATCCCAAGCGCTGGGCTTTGGCTTCCGCTGCGGTTTCCTTGGTCTCCTGCACATGGAAATCATACAAGAACGCCTCGAACGTGAGTTTGAAGTCACACTCATCGCCACAGCGCCCTCTGTTATTTATAAGGTGGACACCACCGAAGGTAAGACGCTTGACATCGACAATCCGTCCAAATTGCCCGACGCTGTCAAAATAGAGACGCTCTACGAACCATTTGTCAAAATGGACATACACGTCCCCAATGAGTTTGTGGGCAATGTCTTTAAGTTGTGCGAAGAAAAGCGCGGTCTGCAAAAGAACTTGCACTACCTCGCCGCCAATCGTGTCGTCATCACCTACGAGCTTCCCTTTGCGGAAATCGTTTTTGACTTCTTCGATCGTCTCAAGTCCACCACCAAGGGCTACGCATCCATGGACTATGAGTTTATTGAGTATCGCTCCTCAAACCTCGTCCGCCTCGACATCCTGCTCAACGGCGAACCCGTGGACGCGTTGGCGGTCATCGTACACAAGGACAAGGCCTATCACTATGGCAGAGCGTTGGCACTCAAGTTAAAGCGCACCATCCCCCGCCAGCTCTTCGAAGTTGCCATTCAAGCTGCCATCGGGCAGAAGGTTATTGCACGTGAAACAGTGTCCGCCTTCCGTAAGAATGTCACAGCCAAGTGTTACGGAGGCGACATTTCACGCAAGCGTAAGCTCCTCGAAAAGCAAAAAGAAGGCAAGAGGCGCATGAAGCGCATGGGCAACGTCGAATTGCCCCAAGAAGCATTCTTGGCAGCGCTCAAAGTGGGTGACGATTAGTTTTTTTGAAAGATAATTTTTTGTTTTTCTGAAAGGCTTGTGGGGGGAAACTTTTTTTGGAAAAAGTTTTCCCCCCACAAGCCTTTCCCAAAAAAAAGTTTCCCCTGTAATAATATAGCCAACAT
>CAYJGA010000005.1:0-7690 GCA_964369255.1 uncultured Desulfovibrionaceae bacterium | reverse complement strand
TTGGGGGGGCAAATTTTTTTTGAAAAAAAAATTTTGCCCCCCCACACCCCCCTTCAAAAAAACCACCTGTTTAACTTGACAAAACAGCTGACGAATGATTTTTCTTGTCAGATTGATTTTCATGTTTTGCGTAGCAGTTTGATTTTTTTGTAAGAGTTTGAAATAGATTTATATGCTCAACAACAAGTCAAGGTGCTATATAGCCAACATGCGCGGGCTGAAATTTATTGTTTTCTGAGAGGAATATTTCATGAATACAGAGGCAGAACAAAGCTATATTCTTCTTTTTTGCAAAGTAGTGGCTCTTTCGCTGTGTACTCTGTTCCTCCTCATGGTGCCCTATGGTTGGTATTGGCTCTTTGACAGCGGCGACACTCGTATGCACGAAGCCGTGCGGCAACAGACCTCCTCAGACAATGCCGACGGGCAAATCCCACCACCACTCATACTCTATGGCTCCGCCCTTCCCCCCCCTCTCCCCACAGGCCACGCTGGCTACGCGCTGGAACTGTACAAGGCCGTCAAGCCGGTGGTCGCCCTCATAGGCTCACAGCGCGTCGGCGCCATGCGTGGCACCTATGTGGCAGACAGCTTTATCAATATGGGTGGCAGCGTGCAATCCATACAAGAGCTGCGTGAGATGTTTTATCGTATGATGGCTCTGCATAAGCCGCAAATCCTTCTCATAGGCTTGGACTTCTGGTGGTTCGACAGTCATGCCACTGCTCCTCCAAAACACGACCCTCTGTCTTTTTGGGAAACTGTCAAAAAACCGTGGACATGGCTCTTCACCGGAGGTATCAGCCTCGGCGATTTCTTTGCCCCACTCACAGGACAGTTCAATAATAAATTATTTGGTTTCTTTGCGCAAAAAAGCCGCGCAGGCTATGCAAGCGACGGTTCCTACTACGCCACACACATACTCAGCGGACAAAGTGCAGCGCCGGACTTTCAATTCCAACAATCACTCGCAGTTGCACGCAGTGGAAGCTTGGGTTCTGTGAGTGACGAAGCGCTCAACATACTTACTGAAATATACTTTCATGCCACCGCGCAGGGCATTGATGTCTTCCTTTTTTTACCACCCATGGCGCCGCAAGTTTTTACTGCGTATAAGGAAGGCAGTGCGCCCCTCGTCTTTGACCTTGCCATGCGCATCGCAGAGCACAATATGCCTGTCATCGACTTGAGTGACCCTGCATCTATCGAAACGCATGAATGCGAATTTATTGACGGCTTCACGGGCGGCGATGTGGCGGGCGCCCGCGTTTTTTATCGCCTCGCAGACCACTTCCCAAAATTGCTTCCCTTTGTTAATGTCGCCCTTGCAGAAGACCACATGAAGGCGCGGCAAGGTTTTGCCAGTATCGGAGACGTGCGCCTTGCTGATTTTCCAGAAATAGATTTTATGCAGCTTTCTTGTCCTAAAATTGAGTTCAGGCACGGAGATCAATAATGATTATACGCCCATATATCCTTGTAAAATGCGCTCTTTGCATATGCACGCTGCTTATGCTGCTTTTGAGCATAAGCGCTGCCCATGCTGCGGAGCATATTTATGCTGCGCCGGATGTTGCCAATCAGACCCATGACCCCGGCGCTTCGCTCTACGAAGCTGTGCCCGGAAATGTCGGCGCTTCGCCGTATACAGGCACAGCGCCCGTGCAACACGAAGTGCGGCAAGCTGTGACACCGCACCTGCCTGGCACGCCGTCCACAAATATCCCTCTGCTTGCGCCGTCTACAGGACAGCCGTCTACAGGACAGCCTCACATGGGAGCCTCTGCGCTCTCTGCGGAGGACATTGAAAGCGCCACACAGGCCGCAGACTATCAAGTTGCGCTCGAAGCATACAAAGCGGGCAATTTCGCAAAAGCGCATACGCGTTTGCTTGCCCTCGCCCAGAAAGGGAATAGCAAAGCCATGAACATGGTGGGGCTTTTATATGACAGAGGGCAAGGCGTCCCCATCAACAGTAAAAAAGCTCTTGAATGGTTTCGCAGGAGCGCAGACGCAGAAAATGCAGAAGGGATGTACAATCTCGGGCGATTGCTTGAGCAAGGGCGTGGTACGCCGCGCCATGTGGACAGCGCCGCAGTGTGGTTTCGCAAAGCCGCAGACCTCGGGCAACCCGACGCTCAATACAACCTTGGACGCCTTTATGAGCGCGGCGAAGGTGTTGTGCGTAATGATAAGCACGCCGCAGGCTGGTACAGTCTCGCTGCCACCGCCGACAATGTGGAAGCGCAAGCACGACTTGGCCACCTCTATCACATAGGCAAGGGCGTTCCTGTCAACCTTGAACGCGCCACTCTCCTCCTCTATGGCGCCACCATGCGCGGGCACACCATTGCCAGAGACGAGCTTTTTGCCCTCGCTTCCGCCCATTTCAAGGACGCAGGCCTTCCAAAAGTGACCCTTTTCGGCGCAGAACTCAGCAGCACCGATGGTGTCAGCCGCGCTTCCATGCGCTCGACGCTGGCTGTGTCAAAGGTCAAAGCACTCCGCGAGGACAGCACCTTTGTCTGCGATGTTTACGACCTCACACAAAAAGTGCCCGGAGCCACACAAATGGCTGTCTGTTATGGTCGCACACCACAGACGCGCAAGAGCGATGCCCAATCGCAACAACCGCTCGGCTTTCTGAAAATCGACTACGCCGCCAACAGCAAAGAACAGGCGGACGCCATCAATGCCATGGTGCAACAACGCTTTGGCCCCCCTTCCGCCGCCGAAACCTCTGCTTCACAGCTCTGGAATCTTGGACATGTTATTGTGGCAACCCAGTATGTCCCCGACCTCAAGCAAGTCGGCCTCATGTACATGATGCCCCATGTCTATCATTCCACCGTGCAGGATGAGGAATAGGGAAGCGCTTGCACAGAGTAATATTACAGTTGTAGAATTAAGGTTTTTTTGAAAATGCTTGTGGGAGGAAACTTTTTTTCCTAAAAAAGTTTCTCCCCAAGAAAAAAACTTAAACAAAAAAATAAAAACAAAAAAAGCTTTCCCCCAAACCCCCTTCAAAAAAATCTTTTTATTTAGAAATACCTCCTACGAAAAACGCAAACGCGCAGAATACCCGCGCCCACCGCGTATCACATAGAATTGCACTTGCCCGGCCATGCGCAATTGACGAAATACGTCCAAAAAATCCTTCATGGAGTGCATGCGCACATTACTCACACCTCCGATGACATCGCCTTTTCGCAACATCGCAGCAGGGCCTTTCTCGTCAACAGATATGACTACAAGTCGCTTGTTTTGCTCCTGCACGCGAAAACCCCAGCGTGTCTCGCAGATGGCGCGGGCGGCGACATCATCAAAGACGACAGGCGTCACAGACAGCTGTATCTGCTGCCCCCCAATTTCTCTTTGTCGAATAATACGAACATCCACCGCATTGCCGGAAGGCGTGTTGCGCAAAAACTGCAAATACTCCTGCCTGTCGCGGATGTGCGTACTATCCATGTGCACAATCACATCTCCGCTTTTCACACCGGCAACAGCAGCAGGCGTTCCCTCGTACACATGGGAGACTATCAAACCCCGCGACTCGTCTAAATTGAGTGCCATGGCAATGCCCGGCTCCACATCCTGCCCCGCAATGCCAAGCCACAAAGGAGATACTTGCCCCTTGCCTAAAAGGTCGTCCATCACACGCAAAGCCTTGTCGATGGGAATGGCAAAGCCTATGCCCTCCGCACGCGCATCAATGGCTGTGTTGATGCCCACAAGCTCGCCCAAAATATTCAAAAGGGGGCCGCCGCTGTTGCCGGGGTTGATGGCGGCGTCGGTTTGGATGAGACCCGTAAAAAGACCCTGCTCCCCGCGGATGGTGCGGTCTGTGGCAGAAATCACGCCCGTGGTCACCGTATGCGCAAAACCAAAAGGATTGCCAATGGCTATGACAGTCTCTCCGGGGAAAAGGTCATTCTTCGTGCGAATGCGCACCGATGGCAAATGGCTCGCCCCTTGCAATTTGAGCACAGCCACATCAAAATCCGGCTCCGCACCTACCACTATGCCCTCAAACTCGCGACCATCCAAAAGGTTGACCTGCACTCTGTCGCCGCCGGCTACCACATGCGCATTTGTCAGCACAAGACCCTGCTCCCCATCCACAATAACACCGGAACCAAGGCTTGTACGCGTGCGCTGGCGCCCTTGGGGGAAGTTTGGCAAGCCGGGGAAAAGCTGTCCAAAAAAAAGCTCGTGCAGAGGGTGGAGCTGACGCTGCCGCACTTCCTTTGTGCTGGTGATATTCACCACCGCAGAACCTGCTTCCTGTACTGCGCGCACCACAGGCGTCATGCGCAAGGATTCGTCTGGCGAGATAGTGCTGGTTGTGGTTGGAGCTGTATTGCTGGATTGCGCCCATGCAGCAGAGGTATTGTTCACGAAAGCGCTGCCTAAAAAAACGCTGCCTAAAAACGTGCAGCTCAAGGACGCACAGCACATCAACACAGTACAAACAAGAAGTCTCAGTTTTTCGTAATCAGCTCGCATGTCACAGCACTCCTGTTTTCGGGCATCACAGTCAAAGTTTATTCAGATGGTGGTTCAGGTTTGTTCTTGTTCGAAAAGTTCAGCATGTTTGCGCGTTTAGGCTCTTTTTCCTTTTTTTCGCCGTGTAACATAGGTCGCTCAAGGCTAAAGCCTGCGGTCTCAAGCGCGGCGCTGTGTGGGCGTACCTGTGTAGACCACTGGTAATTAAAGAGCTGGTTTTTCCAGCGCTTGGCCTGAATTAAAGAAAAAATCAATGCAGCCTCTTCCCAGCGCTTCGTCGGCTCAAAGCGCTGTACTTTTTCAGCATATATATCCCACAAAGCCATGAGGGAAGCCTCGTCCACAGCATCTAACTGACGCGCAATTTTTATAAGAAGTTGTTCCATAAGTTCTCTTTTTCTTCAGTATCAATAGATGTCACACCGCAATACAGCACAGTGTGTACGCAAGCTATACACCAATACACGAGCATGGGCAATATGTAATTCTCCAAAATATAAAAGAAAATTCAGTGTTAAATGCTTGTTTTTGTAGTGTTTTTCTAGAAAATACACACTCAGTGATTTTTGCACAGAGACATACATGCTCCACGCTATTTTTTGTTGCCTTTTTGGAAGTCGTGTAGGGAAAAGTTTTACATCACTGCTTTTGTAGAGGTCATGCGCTGAGAATGCTGCGCGGCCTGTCTCTCGTTTTTAGAAAAATATGCCCGAAAGGGCTTGGAAAGCGCGCGCACTTTATGTATGTTGCGGGTAGGAAAATTCTCTCAAAACGCCTTAGTAGTGTCACACGCGATACACAGAATACGTGGATAGGTGCATTCGACAACAGCGCCTAGGAAAAATACGCAAAAATATACCCAAGAGAGCAGATTGAGGAGCATCCCATGAACAACGAAATTGAAGTCACAAAGGACGTCTTAACAGACCTCGACCAATTGGCACAAGCTGCGCAAGATACAGGGACATGTGCCACAACGCTGCACACACAAGGCGAACACGAAACACAATGTACCATTCGCGAAATGGAAGAGTTGTCCTGCTCAGGGCTCTTTCTCAATCGCGACATAAACTGGATAGAATTTAACGCAAAAGTCTTGCAAGAAGCTCTCGAGCCGCGCGTTCCCCTCCTAGAGCAGCTCAAATTTATGAGCATATTCTACAACAATCTCGATGAGTTCTTCATGGTGCGCGTGGCAAATGTCATGCGTCAATATATAAATCATGTGCCCAGCACTGCGCCGGATAAAATCCCGCCCGGACGGCAGCTTGCGGAAATTCGACGTCAAACCCTGCGTCTTGTGGCGCTCGCCCAAGAGCATTGGCGCAAAAAGCTCTTACGTCAACTGCGCGACCGCGGCGTGCGTATCGTGCGCTATCTTGACCTCACACGCAAGCAGCAAAAGCTCCTCGACGAATACTTTCAGGACGAAATATATCCCGTTCTCACGCCGCAGGCCGTCGACCCAAGCCACCCTCTGCCCATTATCACAAACTTGAGCCTCAACTTCATTGTACAATTGCGCGATAAGCATGGAATTGCTCGCTATGCACGCCTCAAGTGCCCCAACAACATGTCTCGTTTCCTCTTCACGCCGCGCACAAAGGACGCAAAAACATATGCGGCCCTGGGCTTTTCTGCAAATACACGGGATAATGACATCGTTTTTGTGGATGACCTCATCCATCAGCACCTGCACACCCTGTTCCCCGGTCATGAAATCGTTGCCACAGGCATGTTCCGCATCACACGCAATACTGACATCGAAATAGAAGAGGATGAAGCCGACGACCTCCTCGAAGCCGTGCGCGACCTCGTAGATCAGCGCCGCTTCGGCGATGTGGTGCGCCTTGAAGTGTCCGAAGAGACGCCTGTAGATTTGCGCCGCTTTCTCATGGAGCATCTCGAAGTCAGCCCATTCCAAGTATACAGGATTAAAGGCCCCCTTGCCTTCTCCGAAATGCTCGAACTCTACGGCCTCGACAGACCCGGCCTCAAGGACGAAAACTTCACGCCCTACACGGCGCCCATCTTTCGCGACGACGGCGACTCCCATCTCTACGAACATATTTCGCAGAAGGACGCGCTCCTTTTTCATCCCTACGACAGCTTCTTGCCAGTGCAAGAATTTATCCGCAAGGCCAGCCTAGACCCCAGCGTCATCGCCATAAAGCAAACACTGTATCGCGCGGGAAGCTCCTCGCCCATCGTCGATGCGCTCATAGAAGCACGACGTCTCGGCAAGCAAGTCACCGCTGTCGTGGAGCTGAAAGCCCGTTTCGACGAAGAGCGCAACATTACATGGGCGGAGGAAATGGAAAAGGCTGGTGTCCATGTAGTGTATGGCATGCCGGGCATGAAAATTCATGCGAAACTCTGTCTCGTCATCCGACGCGAAGCCGTCGGCGTGCGTCGCTATGCCCACATAGGCACAGGCAATTACAATGCCTCCACCGCCAAGGTCTATACAGATTTCAGCCTCTTCACCGCCCATCCCGACATCTGCGCCGATGTGAGCGACATCTTCAACACCATGACCGGCTACGCAGAACGAGAAGAGTATCGCAAGCTCCTTGTCTCGCCCCTTGGCATGCGCAAAGGTCTTATCAAGGCCATTCACGCCGAAATTGCTCATCATAAAAAGGATGGCAACGGGAAAATATACATAAAGTGCAATCAACTGGCAGACAAAGAATGCATTCAAGCGCTCTATCAAGCCTCTATGCACGGCGTTGAGGTGCGCTTGCAAGTGCGCGGCGTGTGCTGCCTGCGTCCCGGCATCACGGGTGTCAGCGAGAATATCGAAGTCACATCCCTCGTAGGTCGTTTCCTTGAGCATCCGCGCATATATTATTTCCACAACGGCGGCACGCCACTCACCTACATAGGCAGCGCCGACGTCATGCCCCGCAATCTCGACAGGCGCATCGAAACCCTTGTCCCCATCCTCGACGCCGACGTCTGCAAGTATATACATGATGACATACTCATCCCACACCTCAACGATACAGCCAAGGCCTACATACTCAACGAAGACGGAAGTTATACACGAAAGAAAGCGCCACGAGGCAGCACCGCGCTCAACGCACAGGCGCTTATGTTGGAAATGCGGAGAAAAGACTGATTTTTTGTTTTTTTGATTTTTTGTTTTTTATTTTTTTCTTGGGGGGAAACTTTTTTT
>CAYJGA010000004.1:20205-24737 GCA_964369255.1 uncultured Desulfovibrionaceae bacterium | reverse complement strand
CCGGTGCACCCATGTCCACAGTCGCGGCGCCGACGCGCCGCACATCTACTTGCACTTCTTTGCCACGCCCGCGATCCATGCGCACATCGCGCACTTTTGCAGCATCGACGTGTACGTCAATAACCTTCACACCTGCTTGCGTTTGCACACGCATACACGTATCTTTCGCATAGCCTTTTTCGTAGGCATATTTCGCCACACAACGTATGGCATTTCCACACATTTGCGCTTCGCTTCCGTCGCTGTTGAACATGCGCATGCGCACATGAGCATCCACTGTGTGTTCCGGCGGCATAATAAGGACAAGACCATCAGACCCTATCCCCTTGTGCCTGTCGCTCACCTTTATGGCAAGAGCGACGGGATCTGCGACGGGCTGCACTCGTGTGTCCATATAGACATAATCATTGCCTGCACCGTGCATCTTCACAAACTTCATAAATACTCCATAACCCGTTCTGTTCTGCGCCTTTGCCAAAACACTTGCAAACATTTGCCCAAGCATTTGCCAAAAAGCTCTCCCCTACCCTTACTTTCTGTGCGGCTCAAGTTCAGCAAGATATTCTTGGCGCACTTCAAAGCCGCCGGCAAGGGCTTTATCAGCAGCCTCAACAGCGCGAGCAAATTCCTGTTGCTCAAAAAGTGCTAAGGAAAGATTATTCCACGCAGGGGCAAACCTAGGTTCACGACGCAACACTTCATTTGCTTCCTGTTCGCTCGCCTTGTAATCGCCTTCCATAAAGTAAGCGGTGGCAAGGGCATTGCGCGCTTGTAAAAAATTGTTATCCCATTTGATGGCTTTCTTCAGCGCAGTAATCGCCTTTTCAGGTTCACCGCGTTGCAAGTGTACAAAGCCAATATTTGCCCAAGGCACAGGGAACTTTGCTCTGCACTGGGCGGCCTCTTCATTGTAGCGCAAGCAACCGTCAAGATCGCCGCGCTCAAGACAGATGCCCCCAAGTTGCACAAAAGCTTCAGCCAAGCGCGGAGAATTGCGCACAGCAGCCAAGAAGGACTCTTCCGCAGCCATAAAATCGCGTTTCGACAACAAGGCCAAACCCAAGTTATAATGGTGATTGGCGCAATTTTCGTTGGTGGCGATTTCGCTTTTTAAGTCTGCAATGTATTCGTCAATACTGTCATATTGGTGCTTCATGAAATATGTCCTTCTTTTTTCAACAGTTCGTGGTACCACAGACAAAAATCCATGATTCCCAAATATTTTTCATCCCTGTTCACCACGCCCAAGGCGCATTCAAGGGCGCCGCGTCCGTAATCGTTGCTATACTGCCCTCTTTGTGCAGCCGCTTGTAAAAATTCGCGTACAAGCTGTTGCGTGGTACGCTTTGTGGCGTCGAGGCGTATATCAAGGGGATCGTTTGGTTTTTGAAAGGGATCCCAATTTTCATAACCGATGCGATCGACAAATTTGCGTCGCCGTGGTTGCATTTTTTCGTAAATTTCGCGTTTGAGCCCTTCTTGCTCTTCATTGAGCTTTTGCGGCGTACCATCGCGAAACACAGTGGCAGGAATCATCTCCAGCACACGTCACTCCTTTTTGGCAGGGCCAATGCCCAAATATGTTTCGTCATAGCGCGTCAAGAGCGCCATGGACACAGGCACAAATACCTGAGGAAGCTCCATAAACCTGCTCTTCACTGTGACAGCAATCTCGCGAGAAAGCTCATCAAGACGCTCTTGTATGGTGTGCATATGCACAGCAGGATAGCCCTTCCCCTTGTCGAAATTTGTTTTCCCACACACATGTCCCTTCCCTTGAATATTTAAGGGAATACCATAGAGGCGACATGTGATGGGTCTACAGTCATAAAGAATGCAGGCATTTTCTTCGTCAAGCAAGGGACAGGGAACGCGCACAAGGGCGGCTTCGTGCATGATTTCTTCAGCACTTTTTCCGTCCTTAGTTTCTTTATAAAAGTCTCGCTTCATGCGAACAAGCTTGCGGTCAAGATCGGCAGCGCGGCTCAGTACATCCGAACGCTTGCGCCCATGCTCTAGCGACTCCATAAATTTTGCGTTCAGATACATGGCCTCTACCAAGGAAAGATCAAAAAGCGCGTGACAACAGTCACTGCATCCTTGCGCACAAATCACGCAGTCAGGAAAGTTGTTGCGAACATGGGCAAAGAGTGCGTCCGTTTCAGCTACAAGAGCTTCATAACGGGTAAAAATGGCAGAAAGGTCTGGTATCATATATGTCCTTAAAATTCCATCAAAGTCTTGTTAAAGTTTTCACATTTATTCACGCGAAAGACCACAAAATCAAGGTTTTTGCAGCATTTGGGGAGCGCTGGTTCCATCGAATTTTTACCATCTCACAGAAGGCAGCGTCGAGAAACATCCATATATAGTATTTCGCAAAATGAGCCTGTCTAGAGTCAAGGTGTAAAAAACATGAAATCAATGGGCGCCCAGAAACAGTTCTTAGCAAGATGCCGCCAAGTAGGCTTGGCGGCATCGTATTTTCAGCTTATGAAAACGCCTCCCTTCTAAAATCTGCACATACAGCACAAAGGAAGGAGTTTTCAAAAAAAACTACATTTCTTCAATGCTTACTGCGCCTGTCTCACAGACTTCCACACAGGACTCACAGCCAAGACATTCTTCTTCGTTCACAGGAACAGACTTTGCGTCTTGCATTTCATATACTTCCACAGGACAGACATCCACGCATTCGCCACAGCCTGTACACTTATCTGCATCAATCGTTACGTTCCAACCCATTGTATCCTCCAATGTTTTCTTGAGGCCTTCTAAGGCCATGTAAAAAGTTATTCAATCTCCAGAGAAAAACCCCTGTAAAAAATGCATAGCCTCACCCCTTCTCAGTGTCAAGCCTTCAAAGGTCTTTTTCCGGTTTTGGCGCAGACTTTTCCACGACCACCAGACACACGTCATAGGATGGCGTAAAAATTGCATCGACATTCATGCGACAATTTCATGAGTCAACACAACACTTCAAAGGACAGAGCTACGCATGAACACACACGAACCTACACATGCTCAAAAAAGCACACAGAAAGCCTCCGTGCTCAGACGGCTGTGGCCTGCGACAATCTTTGTCGCTGCTCTGTGTGGCTTGGTGTTCTTTTTTTATGAAGCCAACAGCACTCCAAAGCCCGTACACCCCATTGCTTCTCCTACGACAGACTCCCGATATAATACAGCAAAAGCAGTTTTTTCTAAGTACAGCAAAGCAGCGCCGGGGCATGTGACTCGCACACAATGGATACGCCTTGCCGATGAATTTCATGATATTTACAAAAAAGATTCCACATGGCCCAACAGACCTGCGGCACTTTTTCGCCACGCGGCTGTTCTTGAATCCCTTGGCAGACGCTCTACAAGTGCGACAGATTTAGAAAATGCTGTTACAGCATATCAAAAAATGGTCAAGGAATTTCCACGCAGTGTCCTTGCGGACGACGCTCTTCTGCAAATGGCGCGTATACTTTCCGGCCCTCTCAAAAAACCCAATGACGCACAGCGTATACTTGCACATATTGCAAAACACTATCCAAAGGGTGATATGCGCCTCATTGCCCTCCAAATGCATAAGGATTTGACGAAAAACATTCAAAATTCGCCTGTAAGCAATCCACAGGCAAGCAGGACGCAGGCAAGCGGGGCAGGCGCACAAGTCGTGCCTGTCGCTCAGACTGCACAGGTTCAGCAGAATACTTCGGGTGCGTCAAAAAATCGTCAAGCAAGCAGCGAAACTGCCACACAACCACCGGCGCGCCTGACACAAGTTTCATGGAAAACCCTCAATTCGCAAACCGTGCAAATTATTATTTCACTTGATAAGGGCGCAACATGGCGCGTAGACCATGATAAAAAAATTGGTGGCACACCTTCACGCCTTTTAGTTATTATGGATAAAACCATCCCGCTGCAAGGCGTACAGGGCAGCGCCCGCGTGCAAAATAGTGTCTTAAAGCATGTGGCAGTAGCACAGCAAAACAATAACACCGCCCTTGCATTCGATTTTTCAACGACACCTCATTACAAAACACTCATAGAAGAAGAGCCACACAGGATTATCTTCAATGTCACAGCCTCAGAAGCGCTCAACCGCGCCATTGCAGAAAAAGCGGCCAAAGAAGAAGCGCAACGCAAAGAGCTTGCGCTCCAGCAGCAAAAAGAAATTGAGCGCCAAAAAAAGGCCGAGGCCGAGCGACAGGTGGCTCTTGCCCGCAAGACTGAACGCCAGCGCGCAGAAGCTGAACGCCAGCGTCAAGACGCTTTAGCAAAAAAAGCTGCTCAAGAAGAAGCACTTCGCAAAGAGCTTGCGCTTCAGCAGCAACGCGAAATTGAACAACAAAAGAAGGCAGAAGCCGAACGACAACTCGCACTTGCGCGCGAAGCGGAGCGTCAGCGTGCAGAAGCGGAACAGCAGCGTCAGCAAACCTTAGCAAAGAAAGCTGCTGAAGAACGCCAAAGACTCTTAGCAGCCCAAGAAGAAGCGCGACGCAAGGAGCTTGCGCTCCAACAGCAGCGCGAAATCGAAC
>CAYJGA010000004.1:0-20105 GCA_964369255.1 uncultured Desulfovibrionaceae bacterium | reverse complement strand
GCCAAAAGAAGGCAGAAGCAGAACGACAGCTCGCACTGGCACGCGAAGCGGAACGTCAGCGTGCAGAGGCAGAGCGTCAGCGTAAAGACGCAGAGCGTCAGCGTCAGCAAGCTTTGGTAAAAAAAGCTGAAGAAGAACATCAAAGACTCTTGGCAGCCCAAGAAGAAGCGCGACGCAAAGAGCTTGCGCTCCAACAGCAGCGCGAAATCGAACGCCAAAAGAAGGCAGAAGCAGAACGACAGCTCGCACTGGCACGCGAAGCGGAACGCCGGCATGAAGAAGCTTTGGCGAAGAAGGCAGCGGAAGAACATCAAAAACTCTTAGCTGCACAAGAAGCAGCACATCGCAAAGAAACTGCGCTTCTTCAGCAGCTAGAGCAAGAGCGCAAGAGTAAGGCGGAACAAGAACGCCAACTCGCACTCGTGCGTGAAAGCGAACGTAAGCAGCTTGAAGAATTAAAAAAGAAGGCAGACCAAGAACACCAAAAGTTATTGGCCGCACAAGCAGATGCGCGTCGCAAAGAACTTGCGTTGCAACAACAGCTTGAAGCAGAGCGTCAAGCAAAAATCAAGGCAGAGCGCCAACTGGCTCTTGCACGCCTTGCAGAACGCAAGCACTTAGATGAGTTAGAAAAAAAGGCCGAACAAGAGCATCAAAAATTGTTGGCTGCGCAAGAGGAATTGCGTCGTAAAGAACTTGCGTTAAAAAAACAGGAAGAAGAAAAGCGCAAGGCACTTGAAGCGCACGAAAAGATTTTAGCCAACACGACACCCGTCGCGCGCGTTGCACAAGTCAATGCGCCGCACATGACGGCGCCCGCTGTAGGCCCCCAAACAGCCCTGAAAAACCTCAAACAGGAATTACCGGAGAACCTTGTGGCTTCGTCGGCGCCGCGTCCATCCTTGCCACCATCCCACGCTGTCATTCCCATGCCACAAGTGTCGCACAATCCGCCTTCGCGTGAAGTGCCTTCGCAGACGCCTGATGTTCCTCCATCACAAAAGAACTTGGAAAAGCGCCTGGACGACGCGCAAACAAATAACATGGCAGCACAGCTCGGACTTGGCGTACAAACGATATTTATTGACGCAGGACACGGCGGTCGTGATCCCGGCGCTGTGAACAATGGACTCGTAGAGCGAGAGATAGTTCTTGACATCAGCAAGCGTGTTGGTCGTATTCTTACAGGAAAAGGCTTGACCGTCGTATACAGCCGCACGAAGGATTCCACTGTTGCCTTAAGCGCGCGCCCAGCCCATGCAAATGCAACACACGCGGACTTATTTGTTTCTATCCATATAAATGCACTGCCTGCAAATAATGTGCATGGTTTTGAAACATACTATTTAGATTTTTCTAAAAATACTGAAACTGCTCAAGTGGCAGCGCTGGAAAATGCCACCAGTGACAGAAAACTTGGAGACATACAATCGCTCGTAGCCGATGTGATGCTCAATGTTCGCACAGCCGAATCAAGCCGCCTCGCAACGGATATTCAAAATGCGACAATTCAGCATTTAAAGAGCGAAGGGTACAAAACGCGTAATGGTGGTACACGTTCTGCCCCATTCCACGTTCTCATAGGAACAAATATGCCTGCGGTTCTCGTGGAAGCCGGCTACAGCACGCACAAGGGCGAGGCAAAAAAATTGGCAGACCCAGCCTACAGACAAAGCCTTGCTGAAGGCATCGCTGCCGGCATTCTTGCCTATAGAAAACGACTGCAAAACCCTGTACAACTCGCCGCGGATAACTCTGAAACAGTGGCGACGCGTTAAACTCTATCGCAACACAGCAACGTTTTGAAAAAAATTTCGCAAACAATAAAAAAGTGCAACGCTTTTGCGTTGCACTCATAAGCATACAAAAAAAATAGAAAATATGCAATTTTAATGATAATGGAAGGGGTCTTGATTTTCCTTAGATGGGACTTGCGATGTTGCAGTTCCTGCCTGTGGAGCATCAGGAGTTGTTGGAGCTGACCCTGAATAAGGTCCCCCCGAACCGCCAAGACTGCCAGACCCGCTTGCATTCTCGGATGTTTGCACAGCCGGCGCCACAGTGCTTGGTGCAACAGTGGTTACTGGCTGCGGCGCAAGTGTCGGGGTCGGCGAAGAATTAGGCGCTGTCTTGTTTGCAGATGCCGGCTGTGATGGCCTCTTTGACTCTCTCACTGTGGGCGCTGGAGTACGCATACCTCTTTTTTTAGGATACAATGGTGGTAAATAATTCACCATTGCAGGATCGCGCCACGGTCTGCCATTGGTGTTCACTTGGATAGGCCCCATCAATGCATCAAATTGCAAACGCGCGCCCCCGTGCTTCATCCAAACTTCCTCTAAGCTGGCATTAGGGCCTGCCTGCATAGGAGTATTTGAAACGAAGCGGCCATTATATGTTTGCGCAAAAACCGGCGCACACAAAGCGACAGTGAACACCAAGGCCAAAGCTATGGACACATTCGCCGCGCGAAGTGTGTGAAAACCTCGCAACACTTTATTCTTACGGAATAACATAAAGTCTACCCCCACGGTCAAGTATGGTGACATGTCAAGAGGACACGATATAGTAACTATCGGACGCTGCAAGATTTTCTTTAGAGTAATTACAGAAGAATTTTATTGTCCTTCGCTTTGCGCCGTGTATAATTCGAGAGCTTTCTTGCCTTCCATATACGCACGGATGATGGCGACCTGCTCCTTAAATGCAGCAGCTTCCTTCTTGGCCAATTCTTCAGCCCGAGGATTGATGGCTTTTGCAGGATTGATAAACTTTCCATTTTGGCGCAATCGAAAATCTAAATGCGGCCCCGTAGAATAACCTGTACTCCCCACATAGGCAATGACTTCCCCTTGTCGCACTCGTGAGCCTTTTTTCAAGTTTTTCGCATATCTCGACATGTGTGAATACAAAGATTCCAAACTCTTACTGTGTCTAATAACAATATGCTTGCCATAACCGCCAACCCAGCCAATACGGGTGACAACGCCGTCCCCCACTGCCATAATTGGCGTTCCGTGAGGCGCACCGTAATCAATGCCCAAGTGCGCACGATAATCACCGAAAATTGGATGCTTACGGCTTCTCGTGTATCCCGATGTCACTCGTGTGAAGGATAAGGGCGATTGCAACAAGACCTTTTTCAGATTTTTCCCATCCGGTCCATAATAGGCTGATTTACCGCTGCCATCCACAAACAAATACGCCTCATACTTCTTTCCTGAATTTACGAAGGTTGCGCCAAGTGTTTTGCCATATCCCTTAAACTCACCATTGCGATACAATTTTTCCACAAGTATAGAAAATGAGTCACCCAGCTGAATATCTCGAATGAAGTTAATGTCCCATGCAAAGAGATTAGCAACCACAAGTGCCAGCTGAGGCGTTTCCCCCACATCTTCCATGGACAAAAACAAATTACTTACTATACTGTTTTTTACTAAGGCCAGTTCTTTATCGTAGACTATCTCTTCAATACTCGCAGCAGGCTTTTCGTCTTCCCCCATATCTTCAATCACAAGCTTTTCATGACGATTGATTTCATACTCAAAGCGCAAAAGGCGATCGTTGTCATCATCGTACACGACAGTATAGGGCTGTCCGGGGCGAAAGCGGCTAAAGGAAAAAAGTTTCTTACTCGCATCCACAAAGCGCTGCGCTTCCGCAGCACTCACAAATGGGTCAACGATTTCGCTGAATGTATCCCCCTTGCCAATGGCTTTAGAGATAGTCACACGACCATCTTGCTTTTCATCGCTCTTCTCGGCTCCCTCCCCATCATTTAGCTCTTGGACTTCTGCAAGACCACCATCTACTTCATTGTCGTGAACAGCTTCGCTCTCAGCGTCATCAGGCTCGTCCGCGTCATTATCTACTGTCGCCGAAAGCACAGGTTCTGGAAGTCTTGGCATAGAAGGAACAACAACAGTTCTCCCTTGCGAAGGAAGCGGTGTCTGCTCATGTTGCTGAGCGCGATCACTCTCAACAACTTCGAGCGGATCCGGCGGAGCAGGTGCGCCTTTATGCTCTGATGGAACGGGCATGGCTGGTGGGACAACATTTGCGGCTTCAGAGCTTGCATCTTCAGAAACTGTATTATTTGAGCTGTCATCTCTGGCACTTTCCCCCTGCTGCTCAGAGGGAGTCATAAGTGAGAGCAGATTTTCAAAGTGCGCAGACTCAAAATAAGATATTGCTTTATGCCAAATATCGCGCCCATGAGTGGCCAAAAGAAGCGGAATAACAAGTATCAAGGCAATGCGGAAAAAGTTTTTTATCATAGACACCCTACATTTAAAAACAGTCTCATGTATTTCGATTAAAAAAAGACGAATAAATTTGCTACAAGCGCAAAGCAATAGAGCACCATGGGTACCACTTGCGTGTCGTCTACCTGTAAAAAATGCCGTTTTCCAAAAAAATTTGCAAGTCAAGATTGGTTTAAATTATTGTATCCTATTTGTTTATATTTTTTTACGATTTATTCACCTTGAAAAAGAGCGTATTAAGTTTTTATACGAAAAAATCTAGAGAAAACACCTTCTTCTGGCATAATCCTTGCTCAATCTCTTAAATACCTTTTACACTCTAGAAAAGGAACAATTACATGAAAAATCTTTTTAAGAAAAAATTCTTGTACCGCATCCGCCTACCTGTAGTCCTTCTCATTCTTCTTATGCTCACAGCGTGTGGCACTAAGACAAGCAAGTATCGCGGAGATGTCAAAGGATTAGACGTCGCCAAAACAGCGCAAAGCCAAGTAGGGAAAAAATATCGTTACGGAGGCGAATCTCCAAGCAAGGGTTTTGATTGCTCAGGCTTGATATGGTGGTCCTATAAAAAACATGGGATTACCGTTCCTCGTGTGACGAGTGGTCAAGCCAAAACGGGCAAGAAAGTGCTCAGCAAGCACGCAAAAGCCGGCGATATTGTTGTCTTTCGCATGGGAAAAAATTCAAATAGCATTCACACCGGAATTTACGCAGGGGGCAATAAGTTTATACACAGCCCCAGCAGTGGCTCACGAGTTCGAGTTGAAAGTATAAGCAGTTACTGGAAACCAAAACTCATTGCAGTCAGACGCGTTATCTATTAAAAGGTATATGGCTGAAAGAGGGTTAAAATTTTTTATTTTAGCCCCTTTCTCCAAAATACAGCCAACAGTAAGCAAATATCTCACAGTGAAAAATCATAAGAGCGCAATTTATCGGGACTTGCATGCAAGGCAAGATTGCGCTACTGTAGCTCACCGTAACAACATTTTTCCCGCGGAGATTTTATGTCCACAAGTGCGCCCCTCCTTACCCTTACAGAAATTGCAAAGCATTTTTCTTTTCCAGAGTCAACAATGCGCTACTATAGCAAGCGCTTTGCAAATTACCTCCCAATCCAAGGTTCAGGAAGAAGACGTAGATACGAGCAGCATGCACTGGAAATTTTTGCTATCATTATTCAAGAGCTGCAATCAGGTAAGAATGCTGTTGCCATTGAAAGCATACTTTCTCAGCACCTTGCAGACAAAGATGCAATCATTGTGCCCGCAGTCCACGTATCACACTCCCCTGCGCCCAAGGCGGATACTCTCCCTATGGCGCCAAGCGGGACTGAGGAGCATATGGGGTCAAACTTTGCCCTAAAACTTTTAGAGCAACAAACGCAGGCTATGCAAAGCATTGCAAGCTCTTTAAGCATTCTAGCAACACAGCAAGAAGAAATGCGAAGACTTACTGAGGAAGCACAGAGTGCATCAGAAGAAAATGTCCGTTTGCGTGGTGAAGTAGGAGCGCTCAAAGAATTGCTCAATGCAGCAGAAATTGTGCATCAAGACGACCTAAAGCAAGTGCATACGTGGATGAGCCGTCTCGCAGGTAGCTACAACAAGAACTTGCTCATGGATACTAACAAAAATTCTTGCAAAAAATCGTAAAAAAGGGAGATTTTTCAATCTCCCTTCTATACTAGTTTTTGGACAATTCAAAGTCAAATGCTGCTTTGAAAAGTTCGTAGGGTAAGGCACCTCTTATGACTAAGTTATTCACAAGAAAATAAGGTGTACCTTCAACTCCGAGGGCTTCGGCATCTTTTAAATCTTGTTCAATAATTTCTTTCGTCTTTTTGCTGCCTGCGTCTTGTGCTAGTTTTTTCACATTGAGTCCGAGCTTTGTCGCCAGCTCTTGCAAAAACTTTTCCCCTTCCTCCAAAAGCCTCGCCCGTTCAGCGAAAACAATTTCATAAAATTGTTTTGCTTTTTCCTTCGACTGATAGCCCGCTGCAATCACATATTCAGAGGCCATAATAGAGATAGGACTACTACTCATAGGTGTGTGCTTAAAGACAAGACGAACTTTTTTACCATAATCATTCATAATCATTTTCAGATTTTGTGCGGCCTGCTGACAATAAGGGCATGTGAAATCTGAAAATTCCACTACAGTAATCGGCGCATCTTCATTACCCCAAATCGGTCTGCCATCAATATTCACATCTTTATCGATGGCTCTGTCTTTTCGCCACTGAGCTTCGAGGGTGCGTTTCCTTCTTTTTGTCGAACCTTCTTGTGCTATGTCAAGAACAAGCTCACTGTGTTTTCTCAAAACATTTATTACAAGGTCAGGGCGCTCTAAGAAAATTTTCTCTAGAGCTTGAATAAGTTCATCCTCATTTATGGGTGTTTTCTTTTCAGCTGTTGCAGATAAAGGCGCAATGCTCATCCCAAGCAAAAGCAGTGCTGTGAACAATAGAATTTTTTTCTTCATGGGAGTCCTCTTTGTTTAATATTCTAGATGCAATATAACAATTTTCGTCATTCTAGTAAAGCCCTTAAAATAGGGAAAAATTCATTATATTCCTCATTTTGCACTTTTCTTTTTTATTGACTCTTGTGGTATTTATGCCCTATAAATGACTTTAAGGAAAATTCTCTAACTTAATGTTTCATGTGAAACACAAACAAACTCTTAAAGGAGTTGCTCGTGGCTAGAATAATTTCTATTGCCAATCAAAAAGGTGGCGTTGGCAAAACCACCACTGCCATCAATCTTGCAGCATCACTTGCAGTCATGGAAAAAAAAGTATTGCTTCTCGACTGCGACCCTCAAGCAAATTGCACAAGCGGACTCGGCGTTGACCCGGAAAAAATAAATGGCGGCATCTATGCGGCCATCTATAATCCAAAAAATGCCATGGACTATGTTGTGCCAACTGTCACAGACTATTTACACATATTGCCTGCGACAACAGACTTTGTGGCCATTGAACTTGAATTTGTAGACAAAGTAGGAAGAGAGTTTTATTTGAGTGAATGCATTCAAGAACTCGATAGTCACTTTGAATACATCATCATTGACTGCCCGCCCTCCCTTGGACTCATCACACTCAATGCACTATGCGCTGCACGAGAAGTTCTCGTCCCCTTGCAGTGTGAGTTCTTTGCGCTGGAAGGAATTGTAAAACTTTTACATACCTTTGAGCAAGTCAAAAAAAGGCTTAACCCGCAGCTTGCTCTTTTGGGTGTTGTTCTCACCATGTACGACATGCGAAACAAGCTTGCACGCGAAGTGAAAAATGAAGTTCGGCGCTGCTTCCCCGACCACTTATTTGAAACTGTAGTGCCCCGAAATGTTCGTCTTTCTGAGGCACCCAGTCATGGCAAATCTATTATTTATTACGATATAAAGTCAAAGGGAGCGGATGCCTACTTACGTCTTGCGAAAGAAGTTGTTTTGCGCCGCAACCAGAAACAAGAAAGCTAGCAGTTTTCATCCTTAGGCGTGCACTCAAATACAAATTTTCGGTGAAAGTGTTTTTTGCGAACTGTAGCACCACAGCGGCAAAGAAAAACAAGTAAACCACCAATATTAGCATTTGTTAAGTGGAAAGGATGCGCAGGGTCAGTTTCCCAATCAGGCGTGTTTGCACCGCATGCTTCGCACATAACTGTTGGTTCATATGGATAGGTGAAATCCCAATATTCCTTTAGTTCTGCAAGAGCCTCTAGAGGCTGAGCTTTTAGGAAAGGATCTTCAGCAGACGCAAGGTGTTTTTGTGAGACAGCTTTTACATGATTTTCAACTTTTTCCCAAAGCTCAAGGGAAAGTTGCACACCATGACACTCGCCCTCCCGTGTGACAAGATACATGATGGGTTCGTTGACTAGTTTTTTTTTCGACATAATAACTCCTAGATAAGTGAGGATTTATGAGTTCCATACAACGCATGGGAAAAGGCTTAGATGCGCTTTTCGGCAGCGCTGAGAATACCCAAGAAAATATTCATGCGCAACCTACTTCTTTAAGCCTTGACTCCATGGCGCCAAATCCAGATCAGCCGCGTAAGCACTTTTCAACAGAGAGCCTCGAAGAGCTACGCGATTCAATAAAGCAACAAGGTATCATTCAACCAATATTGGTGCGCCAAAAACCAAACAGCACTCAATATGAAATAGTTGCCGGCGAGAGGCGTTGGCGAGCTGCTGCCATGGCAGGCCTCTCCGAGGTGCCTGTATTTATTCGCCAGCTCTCCGACACAGAAGTCATGGCTGCCGCGCTCATTGAAAATATTCAACGCGAAGACCTCAGTCCCATTGAAGAAGCCCAAGCCATGTTTAAGCTGCGTGAGCAATTTGGTATCACACAAGAAGAGCTTGCAACAAGACTTGGCAAAAGTCGCTCTGCAATAGCAAACTCTTTGCGCTTGCTACAGCTCAACACTGCAGCACAGGAGGATTTGCAATTTGGGCGAATTAACGCCGGACATGCGAGGGCTCTTCTCAGCCTTATAGACACTCCAGAAACACAAGAAGCATTACGCCTCGCAATTTTGGAACAAGGGCTTACTGTTAGAGAAACAGAAGCGGCTGTACAGTTCTACAAGGAAAAAGGAACCTTCCCTTGGGAAACTTGCCAGCACAGCGACCCTATGCCCATAGCTGCAAAGTCAAAACCTTCCAACAGAACAAAATCCGCCTATGTTAAAGATTTGCAGGAAAAAGTTCAAGACCACCTTTCCATAAAAACAAATATTACTGGAAACAACGAGCGAGGTCGTATTACCTTCACATACACAAATTACGATGAATTATGCTACTTGCTCGAAAACCTCGGCATAAACTCTCACGAAGAAGTTCCGGAACCTCACGACAGCGAGCTTTAACATTGTTTCACGGGAAACATTAAGTTTCCCGTGAAACGAAAATATTATTTTTTTATCAAAACAGCACAATACATTCCTTCAAGCCATGGATGAGAGTGTGGTGTTTGCCAGTCAAAAATCAACTGTGCACTTGCTTCTCTCTGTAAAAACAAATCAATCTGTTGCTCATTTTCCGCAGGATTTAACGTGCATGTGATATAAATAAGGTGCGCATGCTTTGAAAGATGCGTCCATGTATTGTCCAAAATACGAGACTGAATTCTGACAAAATGCTCCATTTCCTCTTCTGTTCTGCGGAAACGAATTTCTGGTCTTCGCGCAAGGGTTCCGAGACCTGAACAAGGAACATCCAGAATAATGTTCATATCCTTAACTCGTGAGGATATTTGTGTCGCCGATTGGCAAATAAGAGGCGGCAAAGAAATATGAAGACGCCGAGCAGTCCTTTGGAACTGTTGTAAGCGTTGTAAGGAAATATCACTTGCCAAGGAAACAGGAATCCCCTGTTCCAATAAAATAAAACTCTTTCCGCCTTGTCCTGCGCAAATGTCAAAAAAATGTTTTTCTTTCAATGAGGGCACGGCGTTGAAACATTGAAACATAACTTCTTGAGAGGCCGCGGATTGCCATGAAAACGCTCCTTCGCTGTGCCAATCTTCAAGCGTTTTGTTCAGAAGAAACTGAGGTTTTTTTTCTAAGAAGGTAAAACCTGAGAAAGCAATACTTTCTGCTCCATCAACAAGTTCACATTCTTCGCGCAAGCGTAAAAACTGAGGATGCAAGGGGTTCAGTCGAATTGTTGTTTTTGGACGCTGTAAAAATCGGGATAGTATTTGCTCGCCCGTCTCTTGGCCATATGCACTCTTGAAATTATCATACATCCACGATGGAATCGAAAAAAAATCAGAGTGTTTTTCGTAAAAATCAGCTACTAAAATCTCATTTTTCTTTGCAGAAATTTTTCGCAAGACCGCATTTGCAAGTCCGGCCATATGCTTGCCGAACAAGGCTTTAATTTTTGCAACTGTATATGAAAGAGTGGCATAGTGTGGAATTTTGTCTAAAAAAAGAATTTCATATACTGCCAGCCCTAAAAGCAGAAACATTTTTTTTGGAAGCTTTTCTGGTTTTTTGAGAAAGACACACAGGACAGAGTTTATGCGTATATATTGCCTGCAAAATCCATAAAGGAGCTCTGTACAAAGAGGTATTTCTTGATGAGGGATTTTTTTCGCTCTAATCGACCTGTCAAGCCCATTCTGGACTGTATTCCCATTTAATACCTCTTCAAAAATTTTTATAACCAGTAAGCGAGAGTTTTCATTATGGCATTTCATCAGATTTTTTTCCTTACTGTGTGAACAGCTGCAATGTTTTTTGTAAGGCTCGCAGATCAAAGCGTGTATTAAAGCAAGGCCCATGCGGGCGTTCATTCACTATTCCAAACACAGGAAGAGGATATGTATCTTGAATACCTGATGTGAGGTCTCTCTCACACGCCACCGCGATAATGAGTTGTGGACGCACATCCACAACAATGCGTCGTGCGATTGTTCCGCCAGTTGCGACATAAAGTTGAAAATTTTCAAGATCGCGCAATTCCAAAACACTCCCTAAACTACATTTCCCACAGCGGTGGCAATTACCCATATTGTATGTGAGACGATGCGAGCAGCCGGCATTTTGCGTGCAATGGGGAATAAGGACTAATATTTTTTCTGGAGAAACATGGGTGCGTGAATCCAAAACAATTTCATTATTCACTTTTACGAATGAAAGTCTGATTTTTTCACGAGAAATACCTAGTGCTCGTCCCACGAGTTCCATCAAAGGAAAAATGAGCTTTACAATGAGACCTCTCAGAAGTCTTAGGCCAAAAATCGGCTTAGCCGTATAAATATGGTAAAGAAAAAAAAGGCAGAGCCACAAAATAAAGAGCACCAAAGCTGCGCTTATACCTCCTAGTATATAAGGAAGTGACGCATGGATGGCGGAAAGACCCACAAATGGAATGAGCCAGAGGATTATAATGAGCAGGCATAGAAAAAAACAGGTACCACACATCAAACCTAAAAAAAGACGTTTTCCGACTCCGCCATAGTCAGAGCGAGGCAAAGAGTGTATGTTTTTACTAAACAATGACATAGAGGATCATGAAACCTTGACCTTCGCTATACAGCCAAGGCCTTTTTGTAAGTATCCATTCGCAAAATTCATAGCACTCATCTCAGACTTATTTGCAGGGCGAACAGTATCCAATTTATAGAAAAAATCTTTTGTAGCAATGGCAAGGCTGCCATCATCGAAGCGCCATAGTTCACCGCTTGAGGCATCCGTTCCAGACATCGGCTGTGCAATGCTCCCCGGAGCGATGCGCACGATAACATCCTCCTTATCCGGTCGTTCAATACATACAGACACACTCGGCCACGGCGTCAGCGCGCGCACATCCGCGTGTATATATTTTGCATCCCTATTCCATGAAATATGACACTCTTCCTTAAGAATTTTTTTCGCATACGTCGCCATCGTGTCATCTTGAGGAGTCGAAGAAGCCAAACCAGATTGAAAATCGTCAAGTACACGAAGCAACAATGCAGCGCCCCGCACTGCAAGTTCATCTGTCAAGGTGGCAGTGGTATGTTCACCAATGCGAATTTTTACTTCTGCATACACTGGTCCAGTATCAAGGCCACGCTCCATGTGCATGATGCCAACACCTGTAAATTCCTGACAGTCCATAATGGCACGCTGGATAGGCGCGGCTCCGCGATACAGTGGCAGCAAAGAAGCATGGACATTGAGCGGTGCATATTTAGGAATTTCTAAAACGCATTGCGGAAGTATGAGACCGTATGCGGCAACAAGAAGAAAATCAGGTTTAAAAGCGGCTAATTCGTCTATCGACTGTTGATTTCTAAAATTGATAGGTTGCAGTACTGGTATGTCATTTTCTAGGGCATACTGTTTCACAGGAGGCGCAAGGAGTTTTTTACCTCTTCCTGCAGGTCTATCTGGCTGACAATAGACAGCGGAAATATTAACAGATGTAGACTCGCAAAGTACTTTCAATATATCCGTCGAAAATTGAGGTGTGCCCATGAATACACAATTTATCATTTATCTCTCAACATTTTTTTTATTTTTGAATCAAAAAAGGTTCGTCTCAATCTGCTCACATAGTCAATGAAAAGTGTCCCTTTCAAATGATCAAACTCATGTTGTAAAACGATAGCCGGAAAACCCTCCCATTCCTCGTCAATATCATTCCCTTCGAGGTCTTGAGCCTTTAGATGTACACGCTCATGCCTTTTGACATCCGCGCGATAATCAAATGGCACAGAAAGACATCCTTCACTCTTGCTCACGATACTCTCGCCCAACAATTCAATTTCTGGATTTATCAAAACGCGTAAATCCTTTTCATCCTTGTCTTGGGAGGCATCTATAACAATGAGTCTTATGCAATGCCCCACTTGCGGCGCTGCCAAACCAACACCCGGCGCTGCATACATAGTTGCTGACATATCTTCAACGAGTGCTTTTATTTCTTCAGTCACTGCATCCACAGGGACACATTCTTTTGCGAGACGTGGGTCAGGATATTTCAATATTTCCAAAAGAGCCATGAATAATTCCTCAAAATCCAAAGTAAAGGAAGAAGGACACAAATCCTTCTTCCCATCAACATTAAATGTTTTTATCTTTTGCTTGCTCGCGCAAACGCAAACCAAGTTCTCGTAATTGTTTTGGAGAAACCGCCCCTGGGGCGCCTGTCAGCAAACAAGTCGCCTTCTGAGTTTTCGGGAAGGCGATGACATCTCGAATGCTCGACACTTGACAGAGGAGCATCACAAGCCTGTCAAGACCAAAGGCAATGCCGCCATGAGGCGGCGCCCCATGCTCCAAGGCGCTTGTTAAGAAACCAAATTGTTCTTCCGCCTCTTCAGCTGAAAAGCCAAGGGCTTCAAACATAAACTTTTGTACTTCAGCCGCATGAATACGAATAGAACCGCCACCAACTTCACTTCCGTTGAGCACCATATCATATGCCCGCGCTTTCGCCTTAGAAGGCTCATTGCGCATATACTGCATATGCCCGTCAGCAGGCGACGTAAATGGGTGGTGGCACGCTGCATAGCGCTTTTCTTCCGGGTCGTATTCATAGAGCGGGAAGTCCGTAACCCACAAAAAATTGAATGAATCTTCTGGAATAAGCTTGAGGTATTCGCCCAAATGAACGCGTAAATTCCCAAGAGCTGCATTGACCATTTCAATCTCGCCGGCTTGGAAAAAGACCATATCACCCACTTCCAGCTGCAATGCCTCTTGAATACCCTTACGCTCATCATCGGACAAAAACTTTGCAATGGGCGATTGCCATTCGTTTTCACGAACCTTAATCCATGCAAGGCCTTGTGCGCCATAAATCTTTACAAATTCCGTAAAGGCGTCGATTTCTTTACGAGTCATACTTTCGCCGCCGGGTATTTTCATGGCTTTCACCAATTCAGCCGTAGCAAAAAGCTTAAAGCCCGAGCCATGAACAATGTCTGTAATATTTACAAGTTCCATACCAAAGCGGGTATCTGGCTTGTCAACCCCATATTTGTCCATGGCAGTATCGTAAGGCATGCGAGGGAAGGGGAGTGGAATGTCGATATTTTTGATTTCCTTAAAAATATTCGCCATCAATCCTTCCGCCATATGCATGACCTGATTTTCATCCACAAAGCTCATTTCAATATCAATTTGTGTAAATTCAGGTTGACGATCTGCACGCAAATCTTCATCACGGAAGCAACGCACTATTTGGAAATAGCGATCCATGCCAGAAACCATAAGAAGTTGTTTAAAGAGCTGTGGGGATTGCGGCAAAGCAAAAAATTCACCTTGATGCACTCGACTCGGGACTAAGAAGTCGCGAGCACCTTCAGGCGTTGAGCGTGTCAAGATAGGTGTTTCAATTTCTAAAAATCCGATATTATCCAAGTATTGACGGACACATTGAGATACTTTATGACGCAAAACAAAGTTCTGTACCATGCGTGGACGGCGTAAATCAAGATAGCGCCATTGCAATCGTAAATTTTCGCCAGCCTCACAGCGGTCTTCAATGGGAAAGGCAGGTGTCTTTGAAGTATTCAAAAGTTTCCACTCATGAGCCACTACTTCAATTTCACCAGTAGGCATATTTGGATTTGTCATCCCCTCAGGACGAGGACGCACTATCCCCTTGATGGCAAAGACGTATTCTGCGCGAAGTATATGCGCTGTTTCATGCGCTTTCGGGGCGATTTCCGGACTGAAAACCACTTGTGTCAATCCATATCTGTCGCGCATATCTACAAATATAAGGCCGCCGTGGTCACGGCGATACTGCGCCCAGCCCATCAAGCACACTTCTTGACCCTCTTGGGCAAGAGAAAGTGCCGCACAATTATGTGTGCGCTGCCAATCGCCTAAGGAAACTATGTATTGCTGATGTTCTGACTGTATATCAGCAACTTGACTTCCACCCTGCACCTCAGTATGTGCATCACCCATTTCTTGACTCATGATTTTTCCTGTTATTGTAAGATAATACTTTCTTCAGACAACTTTTTTTGCATATGTTCAACAAGCTCAGTAAATTTTACATTTTCTTGCTGACCAGAGTCCATGTGCTTCACCATGACACTCTTTGTGAAACATTCATCATCCCCGATAATTAACGCTAAACGCGCCTCACTCTTCCCGGCAAGGCGCATTTGACTTTTAAATCCAGCTCCAGTGTGGTTGATTTCACCTTCAAAACCTGCATTGCGCAGCTCTAAAGCCACCTTAAAGGCGAAGTTTTGTGCGGCATCGCCCATGCTCACAATGAAAAAGTCGAGTCTGTGGCGCTTCATTTCCGGCATAAGCATGGCAAGGCGCTCCATGCCGCAGGCAAAGCCAATCCCCGGAACAGCAGGCCCACCTAATTGCTCCACAAGGCCGTCATAGCGCCCACCACCAGCGATAGACGATTGCGCCCCAACACGACCGGAAAGCACTTCAAATGTCGTTCTACAATAATAATCTAAACCACGCACAAGCCGATGGTTGCGCGTATAGTCCATACCAACCTCGTCAAGGAGAGAGAGCACCGTGGAAAAATGCTCGCGACACTCTTCACACACATGGTCGGAAATGTGCGGCGCTTTTTCCGTGTGCTCCTTACACGTAGGCACCTTACAATCAAGAACGCGCATGGGGTTTGTATCCTTGCGTCGCCGGCAATCTTCGCACAGTGCTTGCGGATCTAATTGATTCAAATACGCAAACAAGGCGTTGCGATATTGCGGTCTGCACTGTGGGCAGCCCAATGTATTTATATGTAACTCTGTGTCATTTATACCAATGGATTGCAAAAAAACTTCAAGCATGACAATAATTTCAGCATCAGTATAGGGGCCTTTTGCCCCGAGGCATTCGCAATTCAGTTGATGAAACTGACGCATTCTGCCCTTTTGCGGGCGTTCATATCGAAACATGGGGCCACATGTAAAGTACTTGCTGACTTGCTCTTTATTGTGAATACTGTTTTGGATGTAAGCGCGCATAACACCAGCTGTGGCCTCGGGGCGCAAGGTCAATGAACGGTCCTTTCTGTCAGGAAAGGTATACATTTCTTTTTGTACCACATCTGTTTCAGTGCCGATGCCACGACAAAAAAGTTCCGTATGCTCCATAAGAGGCGTGCGTAATTCTGTATAGCCATACAAGCCAAAAAGTGAGCGCGCCGTATTCTCCATAAGAGTATACATAGTACTCTGCGGCGCGAAAAGATCAGCAAAACCCTTAATGCACTTTGTCAAATTCGTGCTCATTCTTCAATTTCCTCCAGCTGAAACACACTACTGACACTCTGTACAGGGCTCCGGATATTCACCACTAAAGCAGGCTGTACAGTAATCATTTTCTTTATTGACAGAACGTAAAAGCCCCTGAAGCGAAAGATAATGTAAGGAGTCTACGTTTAATATTTCCCGAATTTCTTCAAGGGAATGGCGCGATGCGATAAGTTCTTCGGACGACGGGAAGTTTACACCATAAAAACACGGAAACCTCACTGGCGGGGAAGATATGCGAATATGCACTTCTTTTGCACCAAGCTCGCGTAATTTTTTGACTCGCGTCATCATGGTCGTACCACGCACAATGGAGTCGTCCACAATACAGATTTTTTTCCCTTCAATCATGGGCAAAACGGGATTGATTTTCATACGAACACCGAAATTCCGCATACTTTGTGTCGGCTGAATAAATGTCCTTCCCACATAATGGTTGCGAATCATAGCATGCTCGTAAGGGATTTCAGAACACTGTGCAAAACCCACCGCAGGATAGACGCCTGAATCAGGGAAGGGCATGACAAAATCTGCCTTCACCGTGGACTCATGAGCAAGTTGCCACCCCATGCGCTTACGACAGACATATACTTGCTCATCGTAAATAGTAGAATCCGGACGCGCAAAGTATACAAGCTCAAAAATACATTGACTAAACTTTTTAGGGCGTTGGCTCTTGTCTACAATTAAGTCAAACGCCTTTAATTCACCCTTATGCACAACAAGCATCTCGCCCGGTTGTACAGAGCGCACATACTGTGCCTCCAAAAGATCGAGCGCGCATGTTTCAGAAGCAAAAACAATACTTTCACCCAGTTTTCCCATACAAAGAGGATGATAACCATGAGGGTCACGCACTGCAACCATTTTATCACCCACAAGCACAAGAAGACAGTAGGCACCGCGCACATGGGAGCACGCATCGCGCAAAGCGTCTTCAAGGCACATGGTGCGCATGGCGCGCACAAGCAAGTGCATAAAAATTTCTGAGTCATTAGTCGTGTGAAAAATTGACCCTTGTTCTTCGAGCATTTTTCTCAAAGCATTTGTATTGATGAGATTGCCATTATGAGCAAGAGCAATGTCCATACCTTGAAAGCGTGCCACAAAGGGTTGCGCATTTCTTAAAAAGGAAGCGCCTGTCGTCGAATAACGCACATGACCTATGGCAGTATTTCCTTTCAATTCTTCAAAGTGTTCTTCCTTGAACACGTCCGGAACAAGTCCCATGCCTCTGTGGTCATATAAATTTTTTCCGTCATATGTCACAATACCAGCGCTTTCTTGCCCCCTGTGCTGCTGTGCATATAGTCCGAAATATGTCAGACGGGCAGCTTCTTCATGAGAAGAAATACCTAAGAGACCACATTCATGAGTAATCATAGAGAACTCCGTATATAAAAATTACTGTAGCTTTTTTCGCAAAGACTCAATACGGTTATCCACAACCAAGGTATTTGGATGAGAAAGACGCGCCATTTCAAAAAATTCCAAAGATTTCTCAGGCTTTCCTTGTAGTTCTAAAATATCACCTATCATAAAAGATACTCTGGCTCTTGTGTAATCATCTGTTTCCATGAGTAAAATTTGATCAAGTAAATCCTTGGCATCGTCCCATTCCTCGCGTGATCCCTTCATATAGGCTAAATCATACATACAAAGCGACATTTCTTGTGCCTCTATGTCGAGTGCCATACAGCTATAAAGCGAGTCCTCTAGCAAGGAATATTGTCTTGTACGAAAGTAAATATTTCCTAAGCTCCGATACGCTGCAAATGCTTCATTTGGGCCTATATTGTCAAGGTCTAAATACATGTTCCAAATATCACTGGCGACAGCATAATCACCATTTTTTTGCAAAAGCTGTGCAAATGTGAAAAGAACAAACTTTTTTCTCTCCGTATCGTCGAAAAACTCTTGTAACATATCAGATAAATGTACATGCATGGTGGCAGGATGTATGTCGATAAACTCACTCGTTTTTAACAACAACATCCATGCCTTCCAACGCTTATCGGGATTATCTTCTGTTCGCAAAAATCTTTCAAGCAAACTCTCGGCAAGAATCCATTCTCTCTCTGAGATATATTCTTCGGCATAGTCCAAATCATCCATTCCTTCGGATAAAATTCCGAAAAATGGCTTAAAAAAAGAGCTTATCAAAAGAATAAGAACCACAAATGAAACAGTTATGGTTATTTTTTTCAAAAAAGCCATCATGGACACACCATATCCAGTTTTTATTCATCTACAGTGTTTGTGGAGTCATCATCACCAATGTCAGCAGGCTCTTTCATTCCGCCTTCATCGACACGGTCAAAACCCACAACAGTCGCGCCTTCGTCCAAACGCACCAAACGCACTCCCATGGTCGCACGCCCCTTACTGCGGACATCATCCACACCAATACGCACAATTTTATTTGATGATGTCAAAAGCACAAGGCCATCTTCATCGCGCACAGGCATGGCACCAATGACAGGACCTGTCTTTGATGTTACCTTGAAGTTTATAATGCCTTTTCCACCGCGAGATTGCGCTCTATAAAGGTCTACACGCGTGCGCTTTCCAAAACCATTCGTCGAAATGGACATGATTTCCGTTGTTTGATCCTCTGCCTTCAAAATAACACAGGCAACAACGCTGTCATTATTTCGCAATGCAACACCTTTCACACCTGTCGCAGAGCGTCCCATAGGACGAATATCAAGACAATCAAATCGAATAGAAAAGCCGTCAGACGTAGCCAATACAATGTGCGAATCTTCTCGAATAGGTCGCACAACAACAAGTTCATCGTTGTCTCTCAAACCCACAGCGATGAGCCCGGTCTTGCGGCATTTTGCATACAACGATGCGGACGAACGCTTCACCATGCCTCGTTTTGTCACAAAAAGGAAATATTTGTCCTCGGCAAACTCACGCACTGTCAAAACAGTGGTGACCCACTCATTCTCTTCCAAGGGTAAAAGGTTCGCAATATGCGCGCCTTTTGCTGTGCGGCTTCCTTCCGGAACCTGATGTACCTTGAGCTGATGCATCCGTCCTTGATTTGTAAAGAGCAGCAGATACTGATGGTTTGTTGTTGTCAAAAACTCCTGAACATGGTCATCTTCTGATGTATGAAGGGCAGCAATTCCCTTACCACCGCGTTTTTGCTGTTGGTAATTATCAAGCGTTGTGCGCTTCATATATCCACGGCGAGAAAGGGTGATGACAACTTCTTCATCGGGAATTAAGTCTTCAATATCGATACCTGTGAGTTCATCTAACAAAACTTCTGTACGACGCTTTGTTGCGAATGTGTCGCGTATATGCGTTATTTCTTCTTGTAAGACAGAACGCAATACAGCAACATTATTAAGAATAGATTGAAAATATTCGATTTTCCGTAAAATTTCTTCGTATTCCGCAATCAATTCATCTCTTTGCAGACCTGTCAATCTTTGCAAACGCATTTCAAGAATAGCTTTTGCCTGAATTTCTGTGAGGTTAAATGCCTCCATCAGCTTATGACGGGCTTCTTCCGGAGTTGCGGAACTGCGAATGAGTGCCACTATAGCATCTATGTTATCCAGCGCAATGCGCAAGCCTTCCAAAATATGCGCACGAGCTTCTGCTTTCTGTAAATCATAACGAGTGCGACGAATAACCACTTCACGACGATGTTCAAGAAAACAACGCAGCGCAGTTTTTAAGTTGAGGAGTTGCGGTTTATTATCCACAACCGCAAGCATATTGATGCCAAAACTTGTTTCAAGAGGCGTAAACTTATATAAACTATTCAGGATAATATCCGGAATACTGCCTCTTTTCAAATCCATGACAATACGAATGCCCTTGCGGTCCGATTCGTCCCGCAAATCCGTAATACCTTCAATTTTGCGTTCGTGTACAAGGGCAGCTATTTTTTCCACAAGACTAGACTTGTTAAGCCCATAAGGAATTTCGCGCACAACAATGGCTTGAAAACCTTTTTTGCGTTCTTCAATCTCAATACGCCCACGAATTTTCACCGTTCCACGCCCTGTGTGATAGGCATCCGAAAGCCCTTGTCCCGCATAAATAAAGCCATACGTGGGA
>CAYJGA010000003.1:6528-25065 GCA_964369255.1 uncultured Desulfovibrionaceae bacterium | reverse complement strand
AAACACGAGAAATCGCCACTCTTTTTTTGCACCTTCATGAAATATGCGGGTTAGGAGCTGTTTCTAAATAAATTTTTTTGTTTTTTGCCGCATCGCTTCAGAGGTTAAACGGCCTATTTCATGTAAAAAACAAAACATCTTTTCCCTCTTTATTTAGAAACAGCGCCTAGCGTCGTGGAGAAAATATGCACTTACAGCATGAAAAAAGGCCGCCCGATGCGGCCTTTTTCGTTGCGGAACCGGAGAGGCGTGGTTCCTATGTGCGGGGAAGGGAAGGAGTTAGTTTACCGCTGAGATTAATCGGCGCCTTTGCGGATGAAGGCCGGAATCTCAAACTCATCCTCGCTGTAAACACCCTCTTTGACGCCGGGCACATAGCTGTTGCGGCGTTGAGTACCCAAGGCATCGCGCTTAAGTACGAAGGGGGGTAATTCGCTTTCTCCGTCATACCAGCTCTCCACTTGGCCTCTACGGGTGGGACGTACTGGACGGCTGACGGGTTGGGAGTGCATCATGTGCATATTTTCTTCATGGATTTGTGCAGTCATGCCTTGTGCCATAGGCTGCATGGCGTGACCACCCACGGAGTGTGGCATTGCCACATTCTGACCCATGCCTTGGCTCATAGCTTGACCCATACCACCAGCCTCTGCATGCGCCATGGGTTGCACCACATTCGACGCCATCTGCTGCGGGGCTGCCTGTTGCGTCATCTGTTGCGTCATCTGTTGCGCCATCACTTGGGGCTGACGACGCACGCCTTGTGCCGGCACAGCAGCAGCGCTGGGTTTACGAAAATTTGTCACAGAACTCGACGTATCCTTCACTTGCATGCGGTCGTGAGAGTCGATACCTGTAGCAATCACAGTAATACGCAATTCATCACCCACAGCCTCATCAATCACAGCACCAAAGATGATATGTGCTTCAGGATCGGCAGCTTCGCTGATGATTTCACCGATTTCGCTGATTTCATCCATGGACAAATCTTCAGAAGATGTCACATTGTACAACACAGCCTTGGCACCATCGAGGGAAACGTCTTCAAGTAAGGGGCTCATTATAGCGCTCTGCGCAGCTTCACGCGCGCGATTTTCACCCGTAGCCACGCCTGTGCCCATAAGCGTGAGGCCAGCATTTTCCATAGTGGTCTTCACGTCCGCAAAGTCCACGTTGATCATGCCTTCCTTCGTGATAACATCCGAAATACCTTTGACCGCGTAGTACAGCACATCGTTTGCTTTTTTGAGCATTTCCTTAAAAGGCGCCTTCTTAGGACCAAAGGCAAGCAAACGGTCGTTGGGTATCACAATGAGGCAGTCCACATGCTGACGAAATTCTTGCAAGGCATTGTCGGCATTTGCACGGCGTTTTGCGCCTTCAAAGGTGAAGGGCTTTGTGACAACGCCAACAGTAAGCGCGCCAATTTCTTTTGCAGCTTGTGCAATAACAGGAGCAGCGCCGGAGCCTGTGCCGCCGCCCATGCCTGCTGTCACAAAAACCATGTCGGAGTCAAGCAATGCATCACGAATGGAGTTCACACTTTCAAGGGCAGCATCCTTGCCCACTTGTGGTACAGAACCAGCACCAAGGCCGCGGGTCAACTGCTCGCCGAGCTGCACCTTGTGTTGTGCGGCACTCTTGTTCAAAGCCTGTACGTCAGTATTTGCACAGATAAATGTCACACCCTCAAGACCAGAATCAATCATGTTTTGTACTGCGTTGCCGCCGCCACCGCCGACACCCACAACTTTAATCTTCGCGTTACTATCCAAAGCATTCGTATAATCAATTTCCATAAACCTCTCCTCGCGTAAAAAACCTTGTAGATACTAAGAAATTTCCTTAAACCACTTCTTCATACGCGCGAACACTCCATCAACTGAAGTGTTATCTTGATGTTCAAACGTCCTTTCACCTTGGCTCTCTTTTTCTGCACCATAGCGCAGCAAGCCCACAGCTGTGGCAAATTTAGGACTATTCACGACGTCCTTTAAGCCTCCCACATGGCGTGGATAACCTATTCGTGTCGGCAAATTAAATATTTGTTCACCAAGTTCTTGACACCCTTCCATAAGAACAGTACCCCCTGTGAGCACTACCCCTGCACCTATAAGATCTTTATAACCGGAACGAACAAGTGTTTGATCCACAAGGTACAAAATTTCTTCCATACGTGGTTCACAAATCTCCGCCAAAATTTGACGAGAAAGACGTCGCGCATCACGCCCGCCCACGCTGGGCACTTCGATGAACTCATCATGGCGCACCATATCTGTGAGAGCGCAGCCATATTTCATCTTGATTTTCTCTGCCGCCGCCATAGGTGTGCGGAGGCCAAAGGCAATATCATTTGTCAGATTTTGCCCACCAAGCGCAAGCACAGCAGTATGCTTTATGGCTGCGTTGGAAAATATGGCAATATCTGTCGTCCCGCCGCCAATATCCACAAGCGCCACACCTATCTCGCGCTCTTCCTCTGTGAGTACAGCCTTGGCAGAAGCAAGGGACTCTAAGGCAATATCAGCAACTTCCAAATTACTCCTGTGACATGAACGCACAATGTTTTGCGCAGAGGACACAGCCCCCGTCACAATATGCACTTCCACCTCAAGCCGCACACCGGCCATCCCCAAGGGGTCAACAATGCCACGCTGATCATCTACCACATATTCTTGTGGCAAAATATGTATCACTTCTCTATCCGCAGGAATGGCCACGGCTCTTGCCGCATCGAGGGCGCGCTCAATATCACGCTGATCAACCTCGCCGCCCTTCACAGCAATCACACCATGGCTGTTGATGCCACTGATATGATTACCCGCAATACCCACATAGACAGCCCGAATTTCACATCCAGCCATAAGCTCCGCATCTTCCAGAGCTTTACGCACCGACGAAACAGTCTGCTCAATATTCACCACAACGCCCTTGCGAAGACCCGTGGACGCACTGGTACCAATGCCTACAATGTCGATGATGCCATCATCTGAGAGCTCACCAACCACCGCACAAATCTTCGTGGTACCTATATCAAGGCCAACAATCAAGTCGGATTTACTCATATGCTACTCCCAGAAGACATATACCGCCTTTATATGTTCTGCATAACCCATACATTGCCATCTGCAGAACGTATCTCTTGCACGCGAGACAGCTCATTGCGACGAGCAAGGTCTCCAAGCGTCACAGACATACGCATAAGATTGTCTTTCCATCCCTTCAGAGCGATACAAAGACGCATCTCCCTGTCATCCAAATACAATTCCATACCCTTTGCCTCACTGAGGCGCAAAGCAGAAATAGCATCATAATCCACCGGAAATTTTCCGGATTTCAAATCATTCAAATACACTCCAAGCTTCACAACATCGCCTTCCATACCCTCTTCCACTTCCAGCGTTGGCAGGGAAACAAAATTCTTCGTCTCCACCGGTGCAATCACATTGCCCTTCACGTCGGCATAGTGCAGCACTCCATCGCGGCGCACCCAAAAGGAGGGCATACGCTCCTTTATGTGGATGACAAAACGATCCGGTAAAATACGCTTGACAGAAACTTCTTCCACCCACGGCGTTTGCATGAGCGCTTGTTCCACATGCGCTATACTCACACTGAGGGAATTGTCACCTTCACGCACTCCCGCAAGGTCTAAGACCATCTTTTGCGACATGCGCACATTACCCACCACATCCACACGTTCTGTGGCAAAAAATTCATTACTCGTCGCCTCGCGATACAGCCACAAAAAGCCCATTCCTATGCCACCCAAGAAAAGAACACACAGGCTGACTGTGGTGACAATGAGGAGAAATTTCTTGAGGGAAGACAAAACTCCCGCCAATATCCGCGTTCCTCGAAACGACTTTTTCTCTTCTTGTGGCGCTTGGCGCGTTTGGCGCTTTGCCTGTCCTGGCAAAGCTTTGGGCAAAGCTTTGGGCAACGTTTTGGGCAACGCTTTGGGCAGCGTTTTTCGCGTATTTCGCGCTTTTTGTTGTGTGCCGACAGACTCGTTTTTTTGCTCGCTCTTGTGCTCGGCTTTTTGCGCATTGGGTTGTTCACCTTTGCGCGTATTTTGCCGCCCAACCCTCTGCCCATTTTTCAAAGCGGACTTCTGGTTAAAACGCTGACCAGACTGCTGTTCGCTTTTTTCTGCATTTTCTTGCGCCTTACGGGCAAGCGATGCAACAAGTGAAGATGTTCCGCCACCCTTTGCTGTCATGCAGTATACTCTCCATAAAAAATCGCCGTACAAGACCATGAGCATACATCGTCATGATGCGCTCAAAACACATATTAAAAAGCTTGTAACATCTTTACTTCAGACTCAAGGCGCACGCCGAAACGCTGCCACACCGCCTCGCGCGCCTCCGCCAGTAAGTCAAAGGCCGCGGCGGCATCGCCGCTTCCGTCGTTGATCAAAAAATTTGCGTGTAGGGGAGAAAAGAACATACCACCCTTCCTTCTTCCCTTAAAGCCACAGGACTCTAGCATCATACCTGCAAAACCATTCGGCGGATTTTTAAAGACACATCCGGCACTCAAGGCTCTCACAGGTTGTGTAGACTTTTTCTTGAGAAAGTTGTGACTCAGCCTCTTTTTGATGCCACTCATCGACGTCGACGTCAAGCTAAAAGTTGCATGCAGCACAAAAAAGCCTTCGTCCAATCCAGAAATGGAAAATTTCCTGTACTCGCATCGCAGGTGGCTTCTTTCAACATCAATAATTCCAAGACCTTTTGCATACACCTGTACACTGTGCAGCGTATCGCCCACTGTATCGCCAAAGGAACCGGCATTCATGGCCACAGCACCCCCTACGGTGCCGGGGATACCACACAGACCCTCAAGCCCTGAAAGGCCCCACTTGGCGCACACGCCTAAGAGGCGAGGGAGGCGCACACCGGCGCCGACGCGCACAAGACGCTCGCCCTCATTGCCATCTTCATCGGAGAGCACATGAGGCTGCGTCATACACTGCGGTCGCACGAGCACAAAGGGCAAATCCCCGTCGCCCGCCAACACATTACTCCCTGCGCCTAGAATAAACATGCTTCCGCCAAGCTCTTGCAATGTATTTTCTAGCAAGTCAAAGTCTTCTGCATTAAAAAGACGTAGCTCTGCAATAGCTTTTCCACCTAAACGAAGGGTTGTTCGTTCACATAGATGAGGCTCATGAATAATATGTATCATTGACCATTCCAGCTCATATTATAAACAATACAAAACGCACTCAACATGCATTCAATACTGATATGACTCTTTAGCTTCTAATAAAAACACTTTACAGAAAAGAAGCTCAATATGATTTTCTTATAGCACAGTTCTCTAAATATTGATATGATTTTTTCTCACATTTTTTAAAAAAAGTGGCCCTACTTTAGTAATGGTTCCTGCTCCAAGAGTAAGAAATATATCACCTGCTTGCAGTATTTCTTCAACTCGTTCTGAAACAACTTCAATATTCTCGCAATACTCCACATCAAGGGAAGAAATCTGCCGCATGCCTTGTGCTAAATTCTGCCCGTTCACACCCGGAATAGGCTTTTCGGACGCCGCATAAATCTCGCTCAAGAGCAGTTTATCAACACCCTTAAACACTTCGCAAAAGTCACCCCAAAAGGCTTGCGTCCTGCTAAACCTGTGAGGCTGGAAGGCCACCACAAGGCGACGATCGGGATACACATGACGCGCGGTGGCAAGGGTTGCGGCTATTTCCACGGGGTGATGTCCGTAGTCGTCAATTATAACAATGTCGTTATACTGCCCCTTATATTCAAAGCGCCGCCCGACACCGCCAAATTCCTCAAGGCCGCGCTGGCACTCTTCCATGGAAATGCCCACTTCCATAGCCACGCCAATGGCTGCCAAGGCATTGAGCACATTGTGCTCGCCCGGTTGCGCGAGGGTCACAATACCAAGGCTTTCACCATGAAAAAACACTTCAAAACGACTCACTCGTCCGCATTCAAGAATAACTGCGCGCAATGTATTTTCTTCTTTCAGACCATATGTCAGCACGGGGCGCTTCACCTTGGGCAAGATGCGGCGCACACCTGCGTCGTCACCGCACACAATATTGCGCCCATAAAATGGCACCTTGTTCATAAAGGAGAGAAAAACCTCGTCCACAGCGTCAATGCCCGAATAAAAATCCACATGGTCAAGGTCCACATTGGTCACCACATTGATGACAGGGAACAGACACAAAAATGAACCGTCGGATTCATCGGCCTCGGCAATCAAGTATGTTCCGCCCCCAAGGCGTGCATTTGCTCCATAGGCATTGAGCAAACCGCCAATGATAACAGTGGGGTCTCGATCTGCGGCGTCAAATATGGACGCGGTGAGGGATGTTGTCGTCGTCTTCCCATGGGTGCCCGCGATAGCAATGCCTTGGCGCAGGCGCATAAGTTCTGCCAGCATTTCTGCCCGCGGAATGATGGGAATACCGCGCGAGCGCGCCGCGTGCACTTCGGGGTTATCGTCTGAAATTGCAGTGGATTTCACCAGTACTTCCACATTGCCCACATTTTCGGCGGCGTGCCCGATGGAAATAATGGCGCCGCGATCCCTCAAACGCTTCACAGCGGCGGACTCGCCCATGTCCGATCCGTACACTGTATGCCCGAGGTTGAGCAGCACTTCCGCAATACCGCTCATGCCGGAACCACCAATGCCCACCATATGTATTCCATGAAGTCTTGCGTACATTATTTTACCTTTTGTTGTTGTAAAAGCAGAAAAATTTCGTCACTTATCCGCTGTGCGGCCTGTACTTGCGTCATTCCCTGCGCGGCTTGCGTCGCCGCTTGCGCGGCCTCTCCCATGACTTGCAAACGCGGCGCATCTTGCAAAAGCTCCACCCCTCTTTCCATCATGTCTTCCTCGCGCATGCGCGATTCTGCATACATAAGCGCGGCGCCCTGTTGCACGAGGCTTGCGGCATTGTGCGTCTGATGGTCATGGGTGGCAAAAGGAAAGGGAACAAGAACCGCAGCGCGTCCCACAGCCGCAAGCTCCGCCACAGTGGACGCTCCCGCCCTGCACAGCACCATGTCTGCCCAGTCATAGGCATCTGCCATATCATGTATAAATGCGGAGGCTTGCGCCTCGCTCCACTGCGCCGCGGCGTATGTTTCACGCACGCGCATCTCGTCTCGCAATCCCGTTTGATGGCGTAATTGCACGCCGCAGCTGCGCAGCAGCGGCATATATTCCATAACAACATCATTCAGCGCCGTAGCGCCTTGGGAGCCGCCCACCACAAGAAGACGCTTGCCGGAAAAATCGTGCTCGCGAGCGCCCACTTGTGCCACAACATGCCTCACAGGATTGCCCGTCAACACGCATTTGTGCGACAAAGCGCTTGCATCGGCGTCTACATTCGTACTCAATGGCAAACCCAAAAATACTTTGTGCGCCACGCGTCCGAGCACCTTATTACTCACACCCATAACAGCATTTTGCTCATGAATGGCGGTGAGCACACCGCACAAACGGGCGGCAAGCACAGGGGCAAAGGAGGCATATCCTCCAAAACCCAGCACCGCGTCCGGCTTATACCTGCGTATAATGCCCACGGCCTTCCCCAGCGCAAGCCCCATATACGCCAAGGATTGCAGGGCATATATGCCCTTGCCCAAGACGCCGCGCACCGGCAAGCCCACAAATTCCAAACCCGCCCGCCGAACCATTTCGCTTTCGGGGCCATAGATGGAACCCACAAAGACAAGGCGCACATCGCCGCGCTCTTTCAGCGCTTCAGCCACTGCAAGGGCAGGGAATATATGACCGCCCGTGCCACCTGTGGTGAGTATGATTGTCTTCACTGTTGCCATAGATATACCTTAGCCCTTCACGCCCACAGCTGCGGGGGGAACGGCGCCTGCGCTTGTATGTATCGTCTCTTGCGTCTGCGGTTCCTTTGTATCTCTCGTATCTCGTGCCTCTCGCGATTGCTTCGCCTCTCGCGGCGCGCGCTTTCGTATGGGCTTCAGCTCCACCATAGTATACTGAGCAGAGCGCGAAAAGTTCAGAAGCAAGCCCACGCACAGCATGGTGGCAAGAAGGCTGCTGCCGCCATAGCTCAAGAGGGGCATAGGTACGCCCTTGGGCGGTGCAAGCCCCATGATGACAGCAAGGTTCATACACGCGCCCATGGCAAGGATAAGCGACAGGCCAAAGGCAGAAAAGCGATCGCGCAAGTTCGGTTGACCCAGCACAATTTTATAGCAGCGCCAAAACATCACCGCAAAGAGCGCCATCACAAGGGTCATGCCCACAAAGCCCATTTCTTCGCCAAGCACTGCCATGATGAAGTCATTGTGTGCTTCCGGCAAATAAAACATCTTTTGCTTGCTGGCGCCCACGCCCATACCAAAAAAACCGCCGGAGCCAAGTGCATAAAACGATTGAACAAGCTGATAGCCCGTGTCCTGCGCGTCCTTGAAGGGATCCAAGAAGGCTGTGAGACGGCGCATTCGATACGGAGAATACACAGCCAGCGCCACAGCGCCTGCAATGGCCAGCGCGAGGGACACAAAAAGATAGAGGAAACGGGTGCCGCCTGCCACACACATAAAGAAGAGCAGAGCCGTCAAAATGACCGCGCTTCCAAAGTCCGGCTGCATCAAAAGCAGGAGGCAAAAAAGCCCTGTCACCACAAAGGGCGGGATGACGCCGCGGGTAAATGTCTTAATATGGTCTTGCTTTGTACTCATAAAATACGCCAAATAGAGCACAAGAGCGATTTTCACAAATTCCATGGGCTGCAAGGAAAAAGGCCCGATGGGAAGCCAGCGCTGCGCGCCGTTAATGCGAGGCGCAATGGGCGTCAGCGTCAGCGAGAGCAGCACAAGAGACAAAAAGAGCGCCGGATACTGAAGCTTATACAGTGTTTCACGGGGCAACATAGTCGCCACACACAACACAAGACCGCCGGAAAAAGCAAAGAGAATTTGGCGCTTAAAAAAGTAATACTTATCCCCATTGAGTTTTTCTGCCACGACGCCGCTGGAACTGAGCACCATAATAAGGCCAATGCCAAGAATGACCACGGTCACCGTAAACAACCACCAGTCGATGCCGGGCGTCACGACGCGCTCCACGCGCTCCGTTTTTTCGCTGGGCGCGGGCGCAGGAAAGAGCAACTGGCGTTGCTGTTGCAACCACTGAATACCTTGCATGCTCTTCACGACGCCCGTGGTCATACCTGCCCGTATCCCGTGTGCCACACGCACGGCAAGGGGCGCCTTGGGCAGTGGCTTCAGCTCTAAGCTTTCGGGCGCATGAGGCATATCGGGCGCATGAGGCGTACTTGTTTCGTTCAGCACCACAACAGGAATATCAGCACGCACAGACGCGTCTGAACGCACAGGGATTTCAGGAGTCACAGCATGTTCCGCCGCCGCGGTTGTGTCCTGTACCTGTGTTACCTCTGTCGTCGTGGTCGTTTGAGCCGTCTTGCTTGTCATGACAACATCCCCACTAAGCGCTTAAAATCCTCTCCACGGGCTTCATAGTTTGCGTACAAATCATAGGAAGCCGTCGCAGGCGACAATAAAACCACATCGCCGCTCTTTGCCAAGGAGTATGCATGGTTCACGCCTTCTTGCATGGTGGCAAACCAGCTCATGGGCACAAGACCTGTCCACGCTTTTTCAAAATGTTCACGACTGTCGCCCACAAGCACCACAGCCTTCACCTTGCTCTTCACAAGGGAAGCGAGCGAGGCCAAATCCCCGCCCTTGAACTTGCCGCCGCACAAAAGAATGACAGGCTGCGTAAAGGCATGCAGTGCCACAGTGAGCGATGTCACCGTCGTACTCTTAGAGTCATTCACATAGAGCACACTTTTATGATGGCGCACGCGTTCAAGGCGATGAGGCAAAGGATTAAAAGCGCTTACAGCGGCGCTGGCCTTCTCAAGGTGGACGCCAAATTCACGACACGCCAGCCACGCCGCCTGCAAATTACTCACATTATGCTGTCCCAAGAGCTTTGTTTGAGAAAACACTTGCTCTGTGCCATCAAACCATATGGTACGCGCTTGAAAGGACTTCTTAAAAGGCTTCAAAGACGCGTGGACGATAGCCACATGACTCTCGTCTTGCCAGCGGAAAAGGCGCAGTTTTGCGTCCACATATTCCGCCATATCCTTATGATAGTCCAAATGATTTTCACTTATATTCAAGAGCACTGCCACCCGCGGGCAAAATGTCGTACACGTCTGCAACTGAAAGCTCGACACTTCCACCACAAGAGCGTCGGCCTTGCGGTTGGCAAGCACATATTCACACAGGGGCGTCCCAATATTGCCGCCCAAAAAAACAGTGTAGCCTTGACTCTTCAGCATAGCTGCCGCAAGGGAGGCCGTCGTTGTTTTGCCGCTGGTGCCCGTAATGGCAAGAATGGGTTCGCCGTGCATATGGCGCCACGCAAGTTCCATCTCACCCATGATTTCCGGCTGTTTCTCTTGCTTGGACAGCTTAGACAACAGCATCAAGACATTGGCCACAGGAATTCCCGGACTTGGTACAATATAATCTGCGCCGGCTAAATGCTCTGCGCCGTGCGCGCCGCACACTATTTGCACACCGGCTTTCTTTGCTTCCGCGTGAAAGGATTGGGGGATTTTCTTTGCGTCCTTCTCTAAAAGGCGCACCTGTGCTCCAAGGCGTACCAACAAACGCACCGCCGCCATACCAGAACGCCCCGCGCCCATGACAACGGCTCGCTCGCCCTTTTGCACCATTCCACCACGCATATGCCCAGAAATCATATCCCTGTCTCCACTACCTGAGTTTCAATACTGAAAGCGCCATAAGTCCCAGCAAAATCGACGTAATCCAAAATCGTATAATGATTTTCGATTCCGGAATGCCCTTCAATTCAAAGTGGTGGTGTAAGGGCGCCATGCGGAAAATACGCTTGCCCCCCGACCATTTGAAATAGCCCACCTGCAAGATGACAGAAAGCGTCTCCACCACAAACAAACCGCCCACCACAGCAAGCAAGAGTTCTTGCTTACACAGCAGCGCCAAGAAGCCGAGCACACCGCCAAGGCTCAACGAGCCAACATCCCCCATGAACACTTGGGCAGGATAGGCATTGTACCACAGAAAACCGAGGCCGGCGCCCACAAGTGCGGCGCAAAACACTGTCACTTCACCCATTCCGGGCACAGAAGGAACGAGTAAATACTGAGAAAAATGTGCGTGCCCCGTCACATATATAAATATGGCAAAGACCGCCCCCGCTACGATTGTGGGGCCAATGGCAAGGCCGTCCAAGCCATCCGTCAAGTTCACCGCATTGGACGCGCCCACCATGACAACAACGGCAAAGGGCAGGTACAACCAGCCTAAATCCGGCGCTAGATCCTTAAAAAATGGCACAGCGAGACCCGTGGAGAAAGCTGGTTGACTCATGAGTAGCCACACGGCGGAACCTGCCACAAAGAACTGTGCGCCGAACTTTGCCACGACGCTGATGCCTTGGTTCTTCTTACCGCGGATTTTTGTCATATCGTCCACAAGACCCACCACGCCAAAGCCCACAAAGACATAGATAGTGAGCCACACATAGACATTGCTCAAGTCGCCCCATAAAAACACGCTCACAAGCAAGCAAAAAGCGATGAGCAAGCCGCCCATTGTCGGTGTCCCCGCCTTGGCGCTGTGCGTCGTCACATCTTCATGAATGTACTGTCCAAACTTCAAGCGACGCAGCCAGCGGATAAACATAGGCCCCACAAAGATGGCAATAAGCAGCGCTGTCACCAGCGCCCATGCAGATCGAAAAGTGATGTAGCGAAAGACATTGAGTGCCGACCACTCCGCCGCCCACGGCAACAGAAAATTATAAAACATCCATGTCCTCCTGACACTTTCCCGCCACATTATCCAAAAGCCATGTCACACACTCTTCAAGGCGTTGACTGCGCGACCCCTTACAAAGCACTGTGCCTGCGGGCAAGGCCGCCGCTGTCCATGCTGCGGCAAAATGTTCGACGCTGTCCACCGCGGTGAAGCGCGTCCCAAACTCGCCCCCAGCGCCGCCAGCTGCCACAAAGGCGCCACGCACCTGCGCGGCATAGGCGCCCTTCCAAAATACATGGGCTATCCCCTGCCCGCCTACATGAGCAAGCAAGCGACCAAGTTCCTCATGCGCGCTCTCAGCCTCTGCACCAAGTTCCCCCATGGCGCCCAGAACCACATAACAGGGCGCTGTGTGAGGCGATGTCGTGCTGCTCGTTGCCACCACTGCTTCAATCATGCGACGCATGGAAAGCGGATTGGCATTGTAGCTGTCGTCAATGATGCGCCATGCGCCTCGTTGATGCTCTTCAAATCGCTGTCGGGGCAGGCGCGCGAGGGCAAAGCCGTGTACGACCTCTTCCATTGAAAGCTCAAGCACATGCGCCACACTTGCCACGGCCGCCACATGTTCGGCGCCGTAATCGCCCACAAAGGGAGCGTGGATGGTGTACGTCTCTTGGCTTTCAGTATGAACGAGCTTATACACGCCGCCATCGCCATCTTTTGCGCTGTGGCAAAAGTGCGCGCTGTATAAAATTTTTTGTGTCGCGTCCCGCGCTGTGCCCTCTATCGCGTCCTTCATCCCAGCAGGTTGCGCTGAAAAGAAATGCATACTCGTCTGTGCGCTCGAAATATCTACGACGCGTAACATCTGCCCAGACAGTTCCGTCTGCATCACTGCGTCCACCAAGTCCGCATAATCCGCGTTCACCAGCGCCGCTCCGCCCAAGTCCACATACTTCACAAGTTGTGCCTTATGCCATGCGACCCCCTTCTCGCCAAGGCCTTGCGTATGCGCCGCACCCACATTGAGCAACACCGCCACATTCGGTCTTACGATGGCACCCAGCTCGTCCATGTCCTGCGGCTCGCTGATGCCTGCCTCCAGCACCCACACGTCCTCGTCACCGGATGTGGCAAGAATGGACAGGGGCAAACCCACTTGATTATTGAAATTTCCGGGGGTACGCGCCACACGCATGCCGGCGCCGCCTGTGCCATCCGAGCCTTCTGGAGCTGCAAGCACATCTGCCAGCACATCCTTACACGTCGTCTTGCCGGCGCTCCCTGTGATGAGTACAACGCGCCCTGCAAAACGGTCGCGCCATGCAGCCGCCAGCGCGCCAAGAGCACGCAAAGTATCAGAAACAAGCATTTGCGGGACACACACAGCCTCTAAGCGCCGCGACACCAAGAGCGCCGTCGCGCCCAAGCGCACGGCCTCAGCGGCAAAATCGTGCCCGTCATGTCGCGCACCCTGCAAGCACACAAAAAGACTGCCCCGCACCACGTCTCGCGTGTCACGACAGACCGCCGTCACTTGTTCGTCTGCCCCCACATCACCACAAAGAGTGACCTCATCGAAAGGCGCAGCTTCACCGGCGAGGCGCTCTTGCAAAAGAGCAACAATTTCTTGCACGCGCAGCTTCACTTACAATAACTCCCGCACAGTTTCCTGATCGCTATAAGGATGCTTCACACCCTCAATAATTTGATAGTCCTCATGTCCCTTGCCGGCAATAAGCACAGCGACATCGGCAACACCGCTTTTAGCGCTCTCCTGCGCGAGCAATGCAAGAGCACGCTGCGTGGCAGCGCGTCTGTCCACTTCCACATAAAGGGACGCCGCACCCTGTACGCCGGGCAACACATCATCAATAATGGCCTGTGGGTCCTCAAAGCGGGGATTGTCCGATGTGAGCACAGCCACATCGGCGTACTTCGCCACAGCCTCACCCATAAGAGGACGCTTTGTCCTGTCGCGGTTGCCACCGCACCCAAAGACCGCAATAATCTTTGCAAAGCCCGCACTGCGCAGTGATTGCAACACATTCACCAAGGCATCGGGCGTATGGGCGTAATCCACAAAAACATTCTTTCCTGCCACAACCCTTTCCAAACGCCCGCACACGCCGCCAAAGGACGCAAGATGCTGCATCTGCTCCACTGTACAGCCCATGCTCAAGGCCAGCGCCTGCGCCGCGAGCAAATTCGACGCGTTAAACTCGCCCACGAGCGGCGAATGCAAATCCCACGACGCATCGCCCCATTGCATATGCAAATGCATACCCGCCGGAGACATACTGCGCACAGTGCCATGCACAGCGCCGCGTGCGATATGCGAGGGACAAAGCGGCGAACTTGCTGACGCGCTTTTTGATAAATGTCCCTGTGTTGCTTGTGTCGCTGCCTTTTCTGGCGCCTGCTTTGGCGTCAAAGTAAAGCCCACAGCAGAAGGGCACACCTTCACAAGGCGCTGCCCATACGCATCGTCCACATTCACCGCCATCACCTTTTCCCTCAAGGGAAGCCCTGTGAAAAGACGCGCCTTCGCCGCAAAGTACTGCTCCATATCCCCGTGAAAATCCAAATGGTCTTGGGTCAAATTCGTAAAAATGGCGCCGGAAAAATCAAGTCCGCCCACGCGCTCTTGCTCCAAAGCATGAGACGACACTTCCATAAGCACAATGTCCACACCGTCGTCAGCCATGCGCGACAGCATATCGTGGACGACCAAGGCGTCCGGTGTTGTCAGCGGCGCCACTTCTTCGTAGCGGCTGCCATCCGCCCTGACCCACCTATAACTCACTGTACCAAGCACAGCCACGCGCTTGCCCGTGCTCGCAAAAAGATGCTCCAAGACATAGCTTGTGGTGGTCTTGCCATTGGTGCCCGTAATGCCCACAATGCGGATGCCTTGCTCATGGAAGCGCACGCGCGTGTCATAATACGCTTCTGCCAGCTGCCAGAGCGCTGTTCGCGTGCTCTCATGTCGCACCACTGTCACTGTACCTGTATGAGGATCAGTATTCTCAGTGTCCGTATCCGTCGTCGGCACCACATCCTCATTATGACAGACAATATATGACGCGCCCGCCTTGATGGCAGCTTCAATAAACTGCCCGCCGTCCGCACTGTTGCCGCGGATAGCCACAAAAATATCGCCGCTCTTCACCTTGCGCGAGTCTGCCACCACAGAAAATGAACGCTCAGAAGCGCGCTCGCGCACTATACGCATTAACACGTCAAACTGCATGCTATTCCTCCCCGTCCGCAGTGCTTCTATCCGCAGTGCTTCTATCCGCAGTGCTTCTATCCGCAGTGCTTCTATCCGCAGTAGACTTCTCTGTGTCATGTTCCGACAGCCACAAAATATAGTCCACATCCTCCTGCGAAGGCCACGAACTGCCCGGCGCAGGACTCTGACGCACAACGCGCTGCCCTTCCCCCTTCAATGCAGGCACAACGCCTCCGCGGGCAAAAAGCTCCACAGCATTGCGCAGCGTCTTCCCCACCACATTGGGCACCACTGCGCTCGCCTTCGTCAAATGTCCGGGGAGCGTATGATAATTGCCCGTCCGCTGCGGCTTTTCCAACGACGCCGCCGTAAACAGCGGCGCAGGTTCACGAGAAGATTTATAGCGCCGCGCATCGTCGCTCAAAAGCGCTCCGCGCTGAATGAGCGGTTCATTGCCCGTCGTCGAAAAAACAACGTCCGGCAACTGACCCGCATACGTCATCGTCAGCTGTGTCACTTGCTGGAAGACTGGCGCCGCCACCACGCCGCCAAAGGGGTTTGCCGTAGGCTCATCCACCATGACGAGTGTCAAGTAGCGCGGATTTTCTGCCGGTGCGAAGCCCACAAAGGAGGCCATACGCCCTTCCCCATAGGTTCCCGTCTTTTTATCCGCTTTTTGGGCTGTGCCCGTTTTGCCACCCACTTCAATACCTGCTATGCGCGCCCTGTGCCCGCTGCCATCTTCTTCCACCACATCGCGCAACATGCGCAAAACGTCCTTTGTGACGCGCTCATTATACACTCGTCCCTGTCGCGCTTTCAGCTCCTCGGGGTCTCCGGCGTAGACTTCGTCGTCCAAAATAAGGCGCAATGGCTTATAGACGCCCCCGTTCACAAGGGTCAAATAGGCCTGCGCCATTTGCAGCCCTGTGACTGACAAACTCTGCCCGAACGATGTGCTCAAAAGATCCACAGTGCCCCAATCGCGCGCCTCGCGCAAAATGCCCTTGCTCTCTGCCACAGGCACCACAGTCCGCTCGCCAAAGCCAAGACGAGACAAGTACTTATAATACATATCAGCACCAAGCGCTTGACCGATTTTTGCAACGCCAATATTACTCGAATAGCGAAGAATTTTTTCCACAGGCAATGCATGGTGCCACGACGTATCGCGAATGGTGGTACCTTCCACTTCCCACCTGCCCCCTTCGCAGTCAAAAATGGTGTCCTTATCCACAAGCTTTTCTTGCATGGCTGCCGCCACCACAAAGGGCTTGAGCGTGGAACCCGGCTCTAAAGCGTCTGATGCCAAGCGATTTCTGTACTGGCTTGGTGAGTAAAACTTGTAGGCATTGGGATTAAAAAAGGGATATTGCGCCCATGCCAAAATATCACCGCTCTGAATATCCACCACAAGCACGCCGCCCCACGTGGCGCCATAATCTTCCACGCGCTTTGCAATGGCTTCCTCTGCAAAAAACTGTACTTGCGTATCAAGAGTCAGCTGCAAGTCCTCACCTGTAGGCTCTTCTTGCCCTTCGCGGTGCAGGTAAAAACGACGCCCCATGGCGTCACGCTGCAACATTTGGCGTATGGGCTCGCTGGCAAGGTGGTCGTCAAAGGCTCGCTCTAAGCCTTCCAGCCCTTGGTCATCCACGCCCACAAAGCCCATGAGCTGCCCCGCCATCTCCTTAAAAGGATAAACGCGGTCAAATTCCTTGGAAAAACCAATGCCGGGAAGCTTTGCTTCGCGGACAGCCGCCACAGTGGAATCATCTACTTTGCGCAAAAGCCACACAAATTTCCGCGCCTTGTTCCCAATGCGCTCTTGTAATTTCTCCGGCGCAATAGCAAGTATGTCGCCCAGCACTTGCGCTGTCAGCTCCACATCCTGAATTTCGTCCGGTCGCGCATACACGGAAAGGCATTCCACAGAGCGCGCGAGCACCTGTCCATGACGGTCAAGAATAGAGCCGCGTTTACCCGTCATAAGCACAGAGGCCATATACTGCTGCTTTGCTTGGTCTGCAAGGCGCGGCCCTTCCAGCATTTGCCAATACCACGCACGACCCCACAAAATAAGCCAAAAACACGCAAAACCCACAGCCACCACTTGGATACGACAACGAGCCCAATCCACAGCCACAAGACGCGCCCACACAAGGCTCCACGCAGCAGTCAGCAACGCAAAAATCCGTGTGACTTTCTCGAACTTGCCGCCAGCTATGACCGGAGTCTTGACGCGCGCGCCCTCCGGTGTCTTCTTGACGTAATTCCGAGAATTAACGGCTTTTTTCTTGAAAAACTTCATAGGCTCATCCCACACATTCCGCTATATATCCTGACGCCAACGAATTTGCCCCGCCTTAGGCTGGTGCATGCCAAGTTCTTCCGCGCGGCGCCCAAGCTCATGGGGCGAGAGTAAAAATTCGCGCTCCATCTCAAGCTTTGCCTTGTGTACCTTTTTTTCGCTGATGCTAATCATAAGATTATTGATAAAATAATTGGTATCCATTCGCTCAATATTCACCCACACAAGCACCAAGGTCATGAACATGGCCGACAATGTGCCAAGCACCACAAATAAAATCCATCCCGTACTGCCACGCTGCATATATCCCTCTGCTTTGCCAATGCTACGCTTTTGGAGGATACGAGCGAATTTTTTCCATCGCCCGCAACTTCGCGCTGCTCGCCCTCGAATTACGACGCAACTCCTCTGCATCGGCAACCACAGGCTTTTTATATAAAATACGCACTTCCGGCTTATGACCGCACGAGCAACGCATGACATGGCGCGGACAACGACAGCCCTCTGCCCAATGCCGCATGGCTTGCTTCACCATGCGATCCTCCAAGGAATGAAAGGTAATGACCGCCAAGCGACCACCCACACGCAGTCGCTGCAATATTTCCTTCAAAAATATTTCCAATTCCCCCAGCTCGTCATTCACAGCCATGCGCAATGCTTGAAATGTCCGCGTTGCCGGATGATTACGCGCCTTGGCACGCCACGCAGGCGGATAGGCCTGTGATACAAGCTCCGCAAGCTCGCCCGTCGTCTCAATGCTCTTTTTTTGCCGCGCGTCCACGATGGCGCGGGCAATGCGTCCCGCTTGTGGCTCTTCGCCTAAGTTTTGGATTATATCGCGCAGAACTTCAAAGCGCTCCCTATTCACAAAATGCCACGCGGAAACATGGTTGTCATTGTCCATACGCATATCAAGAGGGCCGTCGGCCTTAAAGCTAAAGCCTCTGTCTGCCTGATCAATCTGCATGGAGGAAACACCAATATCTATGAGAGCGCCGTCAATCGCATCCCACCCCAAGGCGTCAAGCGCCTCGGTGAACTGACTGTAACGGCTATGAAAAAAATGGACGTTCGCGCCAAAAGAAGCAAGGCGCTCCCGCGCATGAGCGAGGGCGTGCGCGTCCCTGTCGAGCGCGCAGAGCTGTATATTCTCCGCGGCGCCAAGG
>CAYJGA010000003.1:0-6518 GCA_964369255.1 uncultured Desulfovibrionaceae bacterium | reverse complement strand
CATGCGACGCATGACCGCCAAGCCCCACTGTGCCATCAAGATAGCGCCCCCCCGCCTGAGGAGACAGAGCTTCCAGCGTCTGCGATAGAAGGACGGGCACATGCAAGGCTGCGCTTTCTTCGTGCTCTTTCTTTTCCACATGCATATCCACATCAAACTCCTTCACAGTCACACACATTTCCACAAACTTTCACGACAAAAAAACGAAAAACTCTAGACAAGGAGGGTAAACGTTTCCTATTTCATACGAAAAAGAAAATCTCCCTCATAAGAAAAGAAAAAGCTATGAAATATCAATGCCTCTAGCTGCCAATTCCGCGGAAACATCCTCCAAGGCCAAGGCGTCAAAACTCGCCTGATCCCATATTTCAAACCTGTTTCCCAGCCCCACTAAGACAGTATCCTTCTGCAAATTGGCCTCTCGCATATGCGGTTGAGGAATACGCACGCGCCCCTGCGCGTCCGGAACAAGCTCCACAGCAAGACCTAAAACCTTGCTGATAAATCGACTCAGTGCCAAGGGGGGATTTTCAATGCTGAAAAGCTGCTCACTCTTCTTCTCCCAATCTTCCGGCGAATAGGCCACAATCTTCCCTTGGAGCGCAGTGATGTAAAAACTGCCCGTGGGAGAGCGCGCAGCAAGAGTCTCCCTGTAATCAACAGGCAGCATGAGTCGTCCTTTGACGTCCAAACTTCTGGAGTGACTCTTGATGAACTTGGGCATGAATACCACCATCTCCCACTGCTTCCCACTTTTTCCCCTTATGCCCCACTCACCCCCCTTTGTCAATGCGGGTGCACCCCACAGCAGGAGGCCGCAGAAGAATTATATAGATAAAATCCCAAAAAAATCTATACATTTTTTTTAAAAAAAATATACTGTTAGAATAGGTTTTTTCCAAGCCTGAAAAAAAACACCCCCACAGCATCATCCACGCACTTCCCGAAGTGTGCGTTCATCTATGGAAGAATAAAGAGAAAAATTTTTTGATATTTTTTTGAGTTTTTCAGACCTGAGGGATATAGAAAGATGGGAAAGCCTCTCAACAGACAAGGCTTTGAAGCATACATTTTCTGAAGAGAAAAAGACTTTTTTATGAGAGTGAAGGCTTACAGAAAGTACAGAGAAAAGAAAAAATGAGAAGGAAGCGAGCGCGAAAAAAATTGCCGCCACATGTGCCCGAGACCAGAACATGTGGCGACAGAATGAACAATCTTTTTTACAAAATCATCTGTTGCACATCACGACGCATGGCGAACACAGGGCACACCTTCGTACACAGGCCACACGACGTACACTTCTCCACATCAAAACACACAAGGCGCGTTTCCGCATCAACGCTCAACGCGCGCACGCTGCACACAGCCGTACACATGCCACAGTGCATACAGAGTTCCTCTTGGCGCTCCGTATCGTGCGACACACCAAGCACACGAACGCCGTATTGCTTTAGGTACGCAATGCCATTGTTTATATCATCCTTTGCGCCAAGCAATTCCAACACAAGACGCCCCTCCTTACGAGGGCTTATCTGTGCTTCGAGAATGTTCAGCTCAAGATTATAGTCCTGCACAAGACGACAAACCAAGGGTTCGTTGGAAATATCCGGCGCAAAACTCAATCGTACTTCTTGACGATGTTTTTCCATATTTTACCTGCCTTTTCCCCGTGGGGCGAATATGCTGTCAGGATAAAGTCATAATAAGAAAAGGCATGCGGGAAAAACGCTTCACCCTGCATGCCTTTCAAAATATTATGTATTCACTTGTAAAAAAGACTTAGCTCTTGCCGCTTCGGCGCTGCTGGGATACTTCTTTATAAGTTCCTGCAAGCGCGCCTTCGCCGCTGCTTTTTGTCCAAGCTTGCTGAAACAAATCCCCTGCTTCAAATAGGCACCCGCCGCACGCGAACTCTTGGGATACTGCGTAATCACCTTGTCATAGGCAAGGGCAGCTTCGCTGAATTTATTGAGCTGAAAATTACACTCGCCCACATAGTACCACGCAGAACTTACTTGGGAGCTCTGTGGGTAATTCTTCGTGAAGTCCACGAAGGAGCGCTCCGCTTGTGCGTACTGACGCGCATTGAACGCTTGGATGCCCGTATTAAACAGCGCTGTGGCAAGGTCTGGCTGTGCAGATGATGCGGGCATGGGTGATGCAGTCGGAGGAGTGGGCGGCGTCAGGGTCATAGTGCCACTGGCTGTTCCATAGGCACCGCCGGCATCTTCATAGCCGGCAACGCCTCCGGCGCCGGTCATGCTTGGGTCCACAGGGATGCCGCTTGACGAGCCGGGCACACCTGCCACAGGCATGGGCATGGGCGCATCAAGGTTTAAGTTCAGCGCAAGGGACGTTTCCACTTGGCGCAAGGCCGCATCATGTCTGCCTACGCGCTCCACGAGGGAGCGCGCACCGCCGGCATTGTTCAAATCGTCCATTTGCCCTTTTAAAGCATCAATCTCTTGTCGCATGGCCTGCATTTGCGACCATGTGTCCGCCATCCCCGGTTGCAACTGACGCAACTGCTGGTCTTGCGTTGTCAAGCGTGCCTGCAAAGCGTCATAATCTTGTTGCTTTGCACAACCCGTCATAAGTGCGAGGAAGCACCCGCCCATTACCACATTGCGAAAAATGTTTTTTTGCATGTCTTTTCAGCCTCTTTTATAATTATTGAAGAAAGCAAGCTTTCTTTTATATACATCTATGACGCGGAGTCCTCTTGCGGCGGTTCCCGACGCGAGCGACGCAAACCCGCGAGAAGATAGGCAAGCCCCCCAATGACAGGGATAAAAACAACAAGCACAAACCACAAGGATTTTTCCTGTTCTGTGGGGAAATAGTGTCCGCGTACATGCCAAATTGCCCACAAATTCGGCAAAATCGGCAATGCCAACACACACCAATGCCACCAAAGCATCTGTTCCATATCTAGTCCCTCTCTTGCGGCGTGGCACTCTTCTCTTCAAAATACATGCATATGCATGTTACAATAGCGCCCACACTGATGGCAATGTCCGCCACATTAAAAGCGGGCCAGTGCCAACTTCCCACATAAAAATCCAAGAAATCCACCACCGCACGATAGCGAATCCTGTCAACCAAATTCCCAAGCGCGCCCCCAAGCACCATGCCAAGGGACGTGAACAACACTGGCCTATACGTCGAAGCGCGCGTCAAGAAAAATATGGTGACAGCCGCCACAATAGTGGCGCCCAAAAAAAGCCAAAATTGCCACTCAATATCCGCGCGATTCAAAAAACCAAAGGCCGCACCACGGTTGCGAATGTTCACAAGGTCGAAAAAGCCTTCAATCACCACTATGGGCTTGTGGACAGGTATGGTCATCACTGCCCACCACTTGGAAAGCTGGTCAAGCACAATGACAACAAGTGCCACACAAGAAACAATTATATAACGCATTGTATGAGTTACCACGCACTACACTGTCAGCACCGCAGTACACCGCGGGCACAATGTGGGGTGCTCTGTGTGCGTGCCAAGCTCTGTGCTGTAAATCCAGCAACGCTCGCACTTCTCACCCTGCGCTTTTTCTACGACAATGGCGATGTCTTCCATATCTTCAGGGCGCAATGCGCTTGCAGGCGCGTCTGCCAAATCCCCTTCCACATATTGCGAAATAATACACACAGCGCGCATATCCACGCCCGTTTCCGCCAGCACTTGACGCAGAGCCGTAGACGCATACAGCGTCACACGCGTGTCCAAGGAATGCCCGATGGTGCCATCCTTGCGCAATGGCTCGATGGCGCGAATGAGGGCGGCGCGAATGCCAAAGAGTGCGTCCCACTGTCCGCGTTCCTCGTCGCTCAAAAGAAATTCTTTTAACATGTCCCCAGATACATGCGTGGACAAAGCCGGCAACGCAAAAACCGTCTGCACATCCGTCTGGCGCAATGCCTCAGGCATGTGCGTATAGACTTCTTCCGCTGTAAAACTCAGCACAGGCGCCATAGTACGCGTCAAAAGAGAAAGTATATGGAAGAGCGCCGTCTGCGCCGAGCGCCGCTCGCGGCTTTGCGTTCCGGACGCATACAAGCGATCCTTCAATATATCCAAATAGGTGGCGGACAAATCTGTGGCGCACAGATTATGCAACGTATGATAAATTTTATGAAATTCAAAGTTCGCATACGCCTCTTGCATACGCACATAGGCGCGGCCCACAACATCCAGCGCATGCCTGTCGAGGCTGTCCATATGCTGCACAGGCACAAGGTCAGCTTCAGTCAGGTCGTTGATATTTCCAAGTAAGTATCTGCATGTATTACGGATGCGTCTGTACGCATCCACAAGACGCAGCAAAATTTCATCGGAAATACGAATATCTTCGCGATATTCCACAGACGATACCCAAAGGCGAATAATTTCCGCGCCAAATTTATCAATAAGTTCCTGCGGCGCGATGACATTGCCAATGGATTTCGACATTTTGCGGCCTTCGCCGTCCACCACATAGCCGTGGGTCAACACAGACTTATACGGCGGCGTTTCCCGTGTCGCTATGGACGCAAGCAAGGAAGAGTGGAACCAGCCGCGATGCTGGTCAGAACCTTCCAAGTACAAATCTGCGGGGAAGCGGCATTCCTTGCGTCGCTCCACCACAGCCGCAAAGCTGGTGCCGGAGTCAAACCACACATCTAAAATATCCGTTTCCTTCTTCCACTTAGCAGCGCTGCACTCCGGACAGGTTAAACCCTCGGGCACGACGTCCGCAATGTCGCTCTCATACCAATAGTCACAGCCTGTGGCATGACGGGCAAAGCGATCCGCCATCTCATGCATCCATGCGGCGTCATGCCACGCATGCCCGCACGATTCGCAGAGCAAAGCCACGATAGGCACGCCCCACTGACGCTGGCGAGAGATGCACCAGTCTGGGCGCTGCTCAATCATATTATAAATACGCTCTTCGCCCCATGTGGGAATCCACTGCACCTTGTTGCGGATGGCGTCCAAGGCGCGCTGGCGCAGGCCATTCTTTTCCATGCCAATAAACCACTGGGTCGTGGCGCGGAAAATCACTGGTTTTTTACAGCGCCAGCAGTGGGGATAGGAGTGAGTGATTTTCTTGGCATTTAAAAGGTTGCCCACTTCTTCCAACTTCTCGATGACCTTGGGATTGGCTTCAAAGACGGTCAAGCCTGCAAAAAAGCCAACACTTTCAAGGAAGCGTCCCGCATCATCAAGAGGGGAATAAATGTCGAGGCCATATTTAAGGCCCACATCATAGTCTTCGCGACCATGCCCCGGCGCTGTGTGAACGCAGCCGGTGCCCGCGTCCAGTGTCACATGCTCGCCTAAGACCACAGGGGAAGGACGGTCATAAAAAGGATGCTGTGCCTTTAAGCCTTCAAGCTGTGTGCCTTCCGCTTCGGCGCACACAGTGAAGTCCTCCCAGCCGAGGGTCGTCGTAAAGCTCTCTACGAGTTCCTTGGCGAGGATGTAAAAATTGTCCCCCTGCTGTATAAGGGCATACGTATAGTGTGGATGCACGCAGACAGCCATATTGTCCGGCAATGTCCACGGCGTTGTTGTCCAAATAACAACAAAGGTTTTCGACACATCTGCTTGCGGAAAGACGGTTTTGACAGCGTCATCGTGCAAAGGAAAGCGCACAAAAATGGAGGGTGATGTGTGATTGTCATATTCCACTTCCGCTTCTGCCAAGGCTGTTTGACAGGAGCAGCACCAGTAGATAGGCTTTTTGTTACGCGCAAGGTTGCCCGCGGCGGAGACATCCGCCAGCGCATGGGCGGTGGCGGCTTCGTAGCCCGGATCCATGCTCATATAAGGCTCTTCCCATGTCCCAAAGACACCGAGTCGCTTAAATTCTTTACGCTGAATATCAATGAACTTTGCCGCGTACTTCCGACACTCCTTGCGCACAACATGGGCGGGGAGCGTCTTTTTCTTTTCGCCAAGTTCGTGTTCGACTTTCAGCTCAATGGGCAGGCCGTGACAGTCCCAGCCGGGCACATATTCCGCGGCGTGTCCCTGCATATTTTGCGATTTCACAATAATATCTTTGAGAATTTTATTGAGCGCTGTCCCCATGTGGATATGCCCATTGGCATAGGGGGGGCCGTCGTGCAATACATAGCGCCCCTGCTCTTGCGCAGTGGCAGCTTGCACCATAAGGCCGTAGGCGTCCATTTTCTCCCATGCTTTGAGCATTTCCGGCTCTTTCTGTATCAGATTGGCCTTCATAGGAAAGCGGGTGACGGGAAGGTTCAGGGTTTTTTTATAATTTTTATCGTCGCTCATAAAATCTCCAATGGCATTCTCAGGGCATTGTCATGGCACTCTTAGGGCACTATCATGGCCTGCAAAATATAAAAAGTCATGACATAGAAAGCGGAAATATGAAGAAAACCGCCGTCTCTGTCAAGGGAACAATCACAGTAAATCAAAGTAAGATTATGACATCCTCAGGTCATTTCGATTTGTTTTTTTGAAAGGGGTTTGGGGAAGACTTTTTTCTTGGGGGAAAACTT
>CAYJGA010000002.1:6318-26804 GCA_964369255.1 uncultured Desulfovibrionaceae bacterium | reverse complement strand
TTTCCCCCCAAGAAAAAAACTCAAACTAAAAACAAAAAAAGCTTTCCCCCAAACCTCCTTCAAAAAAACACATTAAAATTCCGCTATATCTCACGAAACTCGTTCAATATAGGCGCCGATGGGAATGTCCTCCAACTCACAGTGCAGCATGCCTTCGGTGCCTGAATGCAGTACATCCGCCCATACTTGCTGATGATTTTCCAGTGTATAATGTCCGGGAGTGAGGAGTGGTCTCTCGCCGCCGGGCACGAACACTTGCGCCCGATGGTTGCTATCCCATTGTCCGCGCACACTTATTCGCCAAGAACCGGGGCGCACACATTCTTCCACGCGCGCCAACACGGGCGAATGCCCGTCCGCACTGCGACGCGGCTCTATGCGCTTTCTTTGCCAGTAGGGCATAAAGAACCCGCTTCCCAACGGACGCGAAGACCACTGTGCCAGCTCTTCCACAAGAGCTTGTCGCTCTTCTTTCCAGCCAAGGCGCCAGCGGGCAGCCTCGGAATAGGAGGCGTGTTCTCCTTTATCTGCGTAAAATTTTAGTGCTTTTTTATAGGCTTCCAGCACATGCGCCACATACACACCTGTACGCATACGCCCTTCTATTTTGAGCGAATTGATGCCCTGACGCATGAACCAATGCGCAAATGGAAGCAAACACAAGTCTTCAGGCGCCCAAAAGGCAGAAAAACCTTCGCGCCCTTGCGTCACATGCCACAGCTCATCTGCAATATTCTGCTTGCTGCGCATGGCCTCTTCCACCACAAGCACACTGCCCTGCATGGCGCGATACTCAAAGCGACACGGCTGTGTACATTCCCCCGCATTGGCCGGTCTGTTATTGAGCCATGCAGAAAGCAAGCAATGACCTGAAATTGCAAGGCATTGTGCCCCGTGGACGAAGCACTCCAGCTCCACATCGGGGCAAGCGCGGCGTATGGCGTACACTTCAGAGAGACGCAGTTCTCGCGCCAAATTCACGCGGCTGACTCCCAAATCCTGCCAAAAGCGCACGGTGCCTATATTACAGGTGTTGGCTTGCGTGGAAAGGTGGATGGGGATATGAGCAAAATGCTTTTTGGCAAAGGCCACAAGTCCCGGGTCGGCAATGATGAAAGCGTCCACACCCGCCTGTGCTCCGGCCTCTAGGCTCGCTTCCGCGGCGTGCCATGTATGCGGACGCGGATAGGCATTGCAACAATAATACATGCTCACGCCCGCCTCACGCGTGCGCGCTCGCACAAGCTCTAAATTCTCTCCCGTAAAAGAGCGCGTGGCGCGCAACGACATGGTACCCCCCACATAGATGGCGTTGGCGCCATACAAAAGGGCAGCATCTAGCTGATCCATACTGCCAACAGGTGCCAAAAGCTCCGGAACTTTCACACTCTTCGACGTCCCTTCTGTGTCATTACAGGACATATTCCCTCCGTAAGAGCTACAGTTTTTTCAAGTAGATAGTATGACAGTATCGTGTAAGAGCACTGCCTTAAAATGTTCTCAGATTATCCAGTAATTGTTCCCCAATGCGCAAATTTCCCTTACCAAAGCCCAGCACAATCTGAGGCTTTGAGGCGCCATGATAATCGCTGCCCCCCGTAAGAGCCAAGGTGTATTTTTTTGCAAGCGCCGTGCACGCATCCACTGCCGCAGGCGAATGTTCGCTGTGATAAGCCTCAATAGCATGCAAACCCTGTTCTTTGAGCTTTGCCACAAAGGTATCGAGCCATTTTGCAGAGCATCCAATCAAGCCGGGATGTGCCAAGCAAATGGTCGCCTTGCTTCGCTGTAAAAGTCCCATAGCCTCTTGCACCTCAAGCACCTTCTTGGGCACAAAGGCCTTGCCCTTATTGCCCAAGTACACAGAAAATGCCTCACGCACTGAAGATACATAGCCCTTTTCTTGTAAGAGCCGTGCAATATGCGGGCGCCCTACACTTTCGCCGCTTGCTCTGTCGCCCCCTGCTTTCTCTAAGACAGCCTCATAGTCAATATTGAGACCCATTTTTTGCAATTTATGAACAATTTCTGCATTGCGTGTGCTTCTGTGGATGCGCAAATCGTGCAGCGCCTCTTCAAGCTCTTCAAGAAGCGCCGCTTCTCGTGGTAAAAAAAGCCCCAAGACGTGCACCTCACCTTGCTCTGTCCCTACAGACAGCTCACAGCCACGCACAACCTCAATACCACGCTCGCGCCCTGCTGCCTCTGCCTCCGGCAAGCCGGAAATGGTGTCGTGATCTGTGAGTGCCACAGCCACAAGGCCGGCATCCGCCGCCTTATGCACCAAGTCCGTAGGACTGTCGCTGCCATCAGAGCAGGTGCTGTGTGTATGTAGGTCAATATATTGCATAATCCTCTCTTTTGTTGTACGAGCAAATTGAGTATAGCAAAAAGAGCGCCTCTTGACAAAGGGCGCGTGTTTCGTGAAATATTGAATGATTTTCAACTATTGAGCATGGCTTTGCATGTTTTGTGCAAAAAATTATGCAAAAACATATCTGTACAGCAAGGAAACAAAGAGTAATGCCAAGGCAATGTAAAGAAAAATGCGCACCGCCGTGACTCCAATCTTAATAGCCATGCGCGCGCCAAGCTGGTTGCCCACGCTACTGCCCACGGCGCAAGGGATAGCCAGCGTATATAAAACCGCGCCGCCCGACGCAAAAGCCGCCAGTGCACCCATATTTGAGGCCAAATTCAACACCTTTGTGGTGCCAGACGCTCGCACAAGCCCCATACCAAGTACCGCATGCAAGGCAATAATAAAAAAACTGCCCGTGCCCGGGCCAAAAAAGCCATCGTAAGTGCCAATAATGAGGCCAATCAAAAGCACATAGAGTTTTTCTCGTCTGCCAAACGTTTCCTGCTCCTCGCGCAGCACACGCCCCACAAAAACAGAGCACACAAGACCCAAAGGAAGCATGAGCGCCATAATCTTGCCAAGCAGCGCCTCATCCACCTGCAAGGCAAACCATGACCCCAAGACGCCGCCGGCAAAGGCACCCACAAAGCCGCACGGCACCAAGGAGAGCACAATAAGGCGGCTTCGGAAAAAGGGCCATATAGCCGTCAACGAGCCTAACATACTCGCAAACTTATTGCTCCCGAGGGCAAAGTGCGGCGGAATATTAAAAAGCATGAGTGAAGGGATAGTAATAAGGCCGCCGCCGCCTGCAATGGCATCTACAAAACCAGCCACCAAGAAGGCAAGTGTGCACAGTATAATAGTTATGAGTTCAAGTTCCATGTGAGTTTACTACTTTTTTTGTTTAAAAGGGGGTTTGGGGAAAACTTTTTTTCTTGGGGGAAAACTTTTTTTAGGAAAAAAAGTTTTCCCCCAAACATCTCTGCTCTCTGTATTGTTACTTGAAAATAAGTTAGGCTGCTGTCAGAAAGATGGAAGGAAGTGAGGCGGAGATTGTCACGGCATAGAACGTAGCGTTCGTTAGAATCCAAATCTCCGCCTCACAAAGGTACTCATCGCTTGATGGGTTGCTTGTACCACGCGACAAGTGCGTACGTTAACAATGTTAAGTACGATGGGTAGTATAATGGCAAAAGCACAAAAGTTCAATCATTTTCTAGGCATTGATGTTTCAGCTGATAAAATAGACGTTTACAACTTTCAGACACAGAAACATGTGACGATAAAAAACGTCAAAGCAAACATTCGCAAGTTTTGTAAGACCTTGACTCCTCTTGATGATTTACTTGTTGTAATTGACCTCACAGGTGGCCATGAGCAAATATGTGTGGATATTTTTCACGCGTTTGGTTTCCACATTCACCGTGCAGAAGGTAGGGGTGCTCCCCATTGGTTTGCGGGGTGTGATGGGCAAGAAGCCAGCGCACCACCATAGCACTTGCCAAATACTCTTGAGAGTGTGCCAAAGCTTCAAAGAAGGCAAGGATGACTTGTGAGTTGCTTTCCATTCAAACGCGCCGATTGTGTAGTTAAACAGATGGTTTTTTTTGAAAGGGGTTTGGGGAAAACTTTTTTTCCTAAAAAAGTTTTCCCCCAAGAAGAAAAAAGTTTTCCCCAAACCCCTTTCAAAAAAAACAAAATTATAATCAATGAGCTGACTGTAGGGCTTTTTTATGCATTTCGGTTTTTGACAATTTCGGCGCAGGCGCCTATTATAAGCGCTCCAATATAAAATATTATGAGGTTTTCTATGCCAAATGTTCGGTCTACCCACACGGATTCTTGTGACTTCTTCGGCAAGAGCACGCCGCAGGAGCTTGTATCCATTTATGGTTCCCCTCTGTATGTGTATAATGAAAATGTGCTGCGCGCGCGTTGCCGCGAACTGCGTGCTCTTTCAAATCTTGAAAGCTTTTCAGTAAATTATTCAGCCAAAGCCAATACAAATTTAACAATTCTTTCCATCGTGCGCGATGAGGGTTGCGTGGTGGATGCCATGAGCCCCGGCGAGCTTGCCATGAATAAGGCTGCGGGTTTTACGTCGGAGCAGATTTTATATGTATGCAACAATGTTTCGGCTGCTGAATTACAAAATGCCTTGGATGATAACCTGCTTATCAGCGTAGACTCCTTGTCGCAGTTGAAGCTCTTGGGGTCTTTGTGTAAGCAGCGAGGCACGCGCGGTCGGGTCATGGTGCGCTTCAATCCGGGGATTGGCGCGGGGCATCATCAAAAAGTCATTACTGCGGGCAAGGAAACAAAATTCGGCGTAGACCCGGGGCGTATGGAAGAGGTTTTTGCACTTTTGCATGAATATGACTTGACGCTCGCAGGTGTCAACCAGCACATTGGTTCGCTTTTTATGGAAGCGAAGGGCTATCTTGAGGCTGCGGACTTCTTGCTGACACTTGCAGAGCACTTGCCACACAATGCCTTGGATACGCTGGAGTATATTGATTTTGGCGGCGGTTTTGGCATACCTTACAAGAAGTACGAGGGTCAGCTACGTCTTGACATGGCGGAACTTGGCAGCGCCTTGCACGCGTTGCTGTCACAGTGGACGCAGCGCACGGGTTATAAAGGGAAATTTTTTGTGGAGCCTGGGCGATACGTCGTTGCGGAGTGCGGTGTTTTGCTTGGCACTGTCCATGTGGTAAAAAATAATGCCGAAAATATTTATGCGGGCACGGATATTGGGTTTAATGTCCTCGCGCGCCCGGTGATGTATGACTCCCACCACGATGTGGAAGTGTATCGTGAAGGTGGCAGTCCGGACGCAGAGCTTGTGGCGCAGAGCGTCGTGGGTAATATTTGTGAAAGTGGTGATATTTTAGCGAAAAATCGCCCTTTGCCCCGTATTCAAGAAGGTGATATTGTGGGACTTTTAGATGCAGGTGCTTATGGCTATGTGATGGCCTCTACGTATAACCAGCGCTTGCGCCCTGCGGAAGTTTTAATTGATAGCGAAGGCAACCATCGGTGCATTCGTCGACGGGAGACGATGGAAGATTTGATGGCTTTGTATGAGAATATGTAAGCATCGCCTTTGTATTTGATGATGTGATGTGGTGGCGTGTGGCAAATATCAAATATGCCGCACGCCTTTTTTGCGAATTTGCTTTATGCGTGTAAAAAACTCTGTGATGCAGGCATGTTGTCGCGTTTTTGTCGCTCAATAAAAAGCTTGCATATTTTTTAAATGAGTGTATACTCCGACTGTGTTTTTATATCATCGGAGATGAAGCCTTGAAAATCTTGTATAAAATCTTACTGCCAGTGATACTCGCAGCGTCCACAGGTTTGTTTGTTTCTACGATGTATACATACGAAATGAGTATGGATACATTGAGAACGACAAGTTCCTCTTTGCAGAAAATGGCTACGGCAAACGCGCTGGTGGAGTTGAAAGCTGGGCTTGATTTTAATATCTTAAATGCCATATCCCTTGCCCAAACGGGCATCTTGCAGCCCTATCTTTCCGGCGACCCCGAAATGCAGATGGCCTATGCCGGAGATACGCGCAGTCGTATCATCAATATGCGCAATACCTATTATTATGTGATGCTTGGTGTTTTAAGCCCGTCAGGTCGTGTTTTGGATCATACTGAATCGCGTTTTATCGGGACAAGCTTTGCGGACGAGCCTTTTTTCAAGGAGGCGATGCAGGGTAATGTGGCGATTGGTGCGCCGTACAAGTATGAAGATATGGTTGTCTATGCAGTGGCTTCTCCTGTGTATCATCTTGAAACAAACCAGATTATAGGCGTTGTTTTCAACGTGTCCAAGCTCACGGACACCATGAGTGAGCGTATGCTCTTGGGTGACAAGGGGTATCTCTTCGTTTCCGATAGAAAGGGGACTGTTTTTATCCACCGCGACGCTTCTCAGGTGTTTAGAAAAAATCTTTTTGATTACGACTGGGGACGCGAAATTTTAGAGCGTGGCAAGGGCGAGATTACATTTCAACTGGATGGGCGCAATCAAATAGCGCAATACGACGTCTTGCCCGAGGCGGATTGGATAGCAGTTGCCGTCCACGATTTAGACGAGCTTGCCGAGCCCGGTGAAGCCATACGACGTAATGCAACAGTGATTGCCATAGTGATATTGATGGTGCTTGCCGCGATAGTATACCTTTATGTGAAGAACATTGTGGATGCGCTGTTGAAGGCTGTTCAATATGCGGAGCAAGTGGCGAAGGGTGTTCTTGATAAGGATTTAGATTTTGGACAAGCGGAGCAGGGTGTATTGCAGCGTATGGCTGTGGGTATGCGCCACTTCTTCGACCGTCTCCGCGGAAGAGATTATAAAGCCGTCAGCGCTCAGAAAATATATAATTTGGATCAGTTTAGCCGCAATGATGAGCTAGGGGTACTTTATCAAGCTTTGCAAGTGATGGTGCACTCTATGCGTGCCATGGTGAAAAAGGCAGACGACTCGAACCGCATGAAGAGTGAATTTCTGGCGAATATGAGCCATGAAATTCGCACGCCTTTGAACGCAGTCATTGGCCTTGCGCACTTGTGCCTTGAGAGTACGGAAGGAGATGAGAAAAAGCGCGACTATGTGATGAAGATTGAGGTTGCCGGCAAGAGCCTCCTTGGCATCATTAACAATGTGCTCGATACGTCAAAGATTGAAGCGGGTATGCTTGAACTTGAAGAGGTTCAATTCAGCCTTAAGGATTTGGGCGAGCAAATTTCTACTATTTACCAAGACAGTGCCACGAGCAAAAAGCTGAATCTCATCTTTACCATTGAGGATACGCTTATTGGCGGCGGGCATTACGACGCTTTCATAGGTGACCCCATTCGCCTTGGGCAGGTGCTGAATAATCTTGTGGGCAATGCCATTAAGTTCACAGAAGCTGGCAGTGTGACGGTGACCTGCGGACTTGCTGAGGAGCTGATGGAAACGTCGAACTCGACGATGCAGGATCTTAAGGGCGCCGAGGGGTATGGAAGCGATGAGGTAGCACGTAAGCTTGTGCCTCTTTGTATAGAGGTGCGCGATACGGGAATTGGTTTCTCTAAAGAGCAAGAGTCAGCATTGTTCCAGCCATTTGCGCAAGCGGACACGTCTATAACTCGCCGCTTTGGTGGTACGGGTCTTGGGCTTGTTATCAGCAAGCACCTTGTGGAGCTTATGGGCGGCAGTATGCATGTGCACAGTGAGGTAGGTGTTGGTACAACATTTACGATAATTTTGTTCCTTCCTCAGGCGGAGCGTGCGTTGGACATGTCTGATGCGAATGCCGCTGGTGAGGAGTCCGGCAGTGGTTTTGCGTTGAATCTTTCGGGCAAGCATGTTCTTGTTGTGGAAGACAATATGATAAACCAGCTGATTATGGAAGAATTGCTTGAAAAGACGCAGGCAAAGGTTTCTATGGCGGACAATGGTCAGATTGCCGTTGATATGGTTGCAAAGGAGCAGTTCGACCTTATTCTTATGGATATGCAAATGCCGGTGATGGATGGTATTCAAGCGACTGGTATTATACGTCAAAACCATACGGCCAGTGATTTGCCTATTATCGCGGTGACAGCCAATGCCATGAAGGAAGATAAGGAGAAGGGAATTGCCATGGGCTTGAATGACTACCTCACGAAGCCCATTGATCCGAAAAACCTTATGCGCGTGCTGGATCATTGGATGCATCATAGTGCGTAATGCCGTTGGTGCGCTGTGCCTTCTTTAGGAACTCAATATTTTTTAAGCAGGGATTGCTCATGCACTGTATGGTAGAGAAGCTTGCTAATGTCTGGTATCAGTTAAGTATTTACCTGCGCTACTTGATAGTAGGGGCTTTTAACACTGCATTTTCGTATGCAATTTATGTTGCTTTAATATTTGGTATGGGCGCTGCTGAATATCATCTCGCCCTTGTGCTATCTTATGCAATTTCTTCTATTTTTTCATTTTCCTTACAGAAAGTCCTTGTATTTCAGAGTACACACAATTTTTTTGTGGGCTACTTGCGAGGATTGCTTTCATGGGGCACAACATATTGTTTGAATGCCCTCATCTTAGAGTGGCTTGTGGCAAAAATGCATTTTTCTCAAATTTTGGGACAGCTTATAGCTATTGGAATAACGACTGTTTTCACATTCCTCCTCTTTAAGTTTTTTGTGTTTGCAAAAAAATGGAGTTAGTCAAGTGTCTTTACCGCTTATTTCTCTTATTGTTCCCTGTTATAATGAAGAAGACTCCCTCCCTTTTTTTTATGAGGCTTTTTTCAATCTTGCACAAAAAATGTCAGAGCAAGTATGCTTTGAGGTCGTTTGTGTTAATGACGGCTCCAAGGATAATACTTTTGCTATTATTCAAGAGCTTATGGCAAAAGACGAGAGATTACACTATATTTCTTTTACACGAAATTTTGGCAAGGAAGCCGCAATGTTTGCAGGATTGCAACATGCTCGCGGTGACTATGTAGTTATAGCAGATGCAGACATGCAACACCCCATCGAAATGATAGAACAAATGTATTCTATCATTCAGGATGGGGAATACGATTCTGTCGCTGCTCGAAGAGCTTCACGAACAGGAGAGCCACGACTGCGCTCTTTTTGTGCAAAGCAGTTTTATGCACTCATAAACGTCTTTTCAGATATCGACCTCGTAGATGGAGCAACGGATTTTCGCCTAATGCCACGCCAAATGCTTGAGTCGATACTTGAGCTACAAGAATATAACCGTTTTTCAAAGGGAATTTTTAGCTTTGTCGGTTACCGCACAAAGTGGATTGAATATAAAAATGTAGAACGGGCCGTAGGGGAAACAAAATGGTCATTTTACTCGCTGCTTAAGTACTCACTTGAGGGGATTTTTGCTTTTACAACAGCCCCGCTTCATTTGGCATCTGTTTTAGGCCTCATAATATCATTTTTCTCTCTTTTCTTCATCATGTATGTCGTTGTGCAGACGATTATATTTGGAAATCCAGTCCAAGGCTATCCAACTTTGTTTTGTGTAATCACATTTTTAGGAGGGATTCAGCTCTTTTGCACTGGTATTTTAAGTGAATATATTTCAAAAATCTACTCTGAAATAAAGAAGAGACCTGTATATATTGTCAAAGAAACTTCTTTTACAAATACAAAACTGCCACGTAAGGGCATAAAGAGGTAGAGACCATGCAAGAAATGATGGGCAAAAATACTTTTTGGGGAAAAGCTAGTACAAGCATTTTTTTTCTCATTTGGTTCTCTGTGGTCGCATACTATTGTTATAGTATACTCTACGAGGCAAACTGGATATTTTCGGACGACCATGTTTTTTGGGACGCGACAGCGATAGGACAGTTTTTTTTTGCTTCGGATATTAACACAGCGCTGTTACGCTTTTTTCCTCTTGGCAAAGTCGATTTTAACATTTTGTTATTTTTTTTTGATACCCCCACGGCTTATTCTCATTATGTCTGGATAACCATAACTTTCATTTTGTTTGCGTTTTTCTACGCAAAAATCTTGCTGTGTATAGAGCAAGACAATACATTTTCGTATTCAAAATACTTACTCCCCGTTTTTTTTATAGCCATTTTCTTTGTAAAAGATTTCATGTATCTTTATATGCGGGTGATTTATCCTGAAAGAATGCTTATCCTCATGCTTTCTTTGTTCTTGTGCTTTTACTATAACGCACTAAAAACAGACAGGATTTTGTACTATATAGCTGCAATGCCCTGTGTTGCCTATGCTACCTACTTAAAAGAACCTGTGTTTGCTGCATTCCTTGTAATAGTGCTTTTTACATCAATTTTTCACTATAAGAACCTGTCAAAAAAACATAAAATTTTCAATGCCTTTTTAGTCGTCAATGCCTTAGTTTTCCTTGCGCTCTTTTATGTTGCTGTGTATAGTGGTTTTCAAGGAACAAGCTATGCGACGAGCGTGTCGCGTGTGGATGTTTTCGAAGCCCTTTACAGGGTACTTATTGGTGAAAAAGTCCTTCTTGTGGCGTGTGCCCTAGGGGTTATTCGTCTTTATTTTCTTTTCTTCAAAAAGAATCAGTATCAATATATTTTTTACGATGCCACACTCTATACTGCAATAGCGTACATATGTGCCTTCATTCTCCTAAAGCTTGTTTGGAGATATTACTACGTACCTGCTGTGCTCTTAGCCTTTCCTTCTTTTTTCTATTGGACATTAAAATCTTTTACGGTCTCAAAAAAACTACCTTATATACTAAGTGCAATCGTATTGTTAATTCCTATTATCTATTGTGGAGATCAAGTACGCTTGTTGCGCGCTCATCACGCAGAGCGCGTGCAATGTATGCCGCACATCGAGAAGCTTGCAGACCTTTACTCTCAAGGGTATAGATTTATTTATGTTGAGCAAGAGATAAATCGACCTGAGTTTTTTTACGAAAAGTTTAATAGAACATGGCAAAAAACAGTTTTTGCGGACGCACTCAACTATGTTTTAGGCGCGAATAATGCTGAAGACACATACTACACAGTGAAAAATATTTTACGTCCCACTGATATTGACGAAAAAACTCTTGTCCTATACTCCTCAAGTAATAATGTGGAGCGTCCGATGCACAGCACCACTCAGCAAACCCTTGAAACATATTTTGCCCCGCCGGAGCATCTTATCGGCAGCAAGTTTCAAATTTACAGCCTTTTACGCAACTAGGCGCATGTAATGACAGCGCATAAACAAAAACTCATATATCGAAAGGCTACGTAAAGCTTTTATGTGTAAAAATAGAAAATATTCCTGCTCAACATGGGAGCATGCGTCGGCCGCTTTGAGTGTACTCGTTAGTTTTAGCATATTTTCTTCTCTCTTTTATTTTTTGGATAGGAGCTTGAACTTTGCTGATGAGGGAATGCATCTCTATTCCATAACTCATCCTGATTGGCCGGTTACACTTGTATCTGACTTTGGGAATTTCCTCCATCCTCTCTTTGAATCTCTTGGACGAGATGTCTATCTTTTTCGCCTGTGTGCTTTTCTTGCTTTGCTATTCATATCAATGCTATGTATTTTGAGCTTTTTTTTGCTGATATGCCGACATGTTAAGCTTCCTTATGCGTCATGGTGTGCGCTTTTTTTTGCCCTGTGGAGTGCTGTTGCCGGCTACTATATTTGTTGGTTCCCCACGCCAAGTTACAATACTCTCGCCCTTGTCGGCGTATACGGCATTTTAACCGCTTTAAATTTATACGCATTCCTCTGTAGACCATCTAAGTCATTATGTTTTTTGATGCATCCGCATGTGCGCACATTCCTACTTTATGCCATGCTGCTATTGCTAGCTCTTTTTGGTGTTCTCGCCTTTATCGGTAAGCCAACAACCGGTGCAGGCATGGGTATACTTGGAGCCGTGTACATTTACTATACACGCGGAGTGCGCCCTTTACGTGCGCGTATATATGATATATTGTTCGCAGGTGTACTTGCAGTTTGTTTACTCTGTCTATACATTTTCGCTTTTTCAGAGGGCTTTACGTTAATTGAAAAAAGCCTCTTGCATGCAGAGCTTTTGGATGATTCCTATGGGATGTTTGAAACACTTGTTTTTTATTTAAATTTCTTTTTTCCCACCTCCTTTGTCATGGTTTTTGTGACATGGCCTTTATGGGCTATGGTGCTTTGGGCACTACATAGGGAAAACTATTCCTTACTCGCTTCTTTTGTATGCGGCATCATGTTTATTTGGTTCATCACGGCTTATATTTGGATTGCAAACTATACAATCGCATTGATGTTATTACCCCTTATTGTCGTTGTTGGCGTTGCTGCGTGGAAATATCGCACCTCGGGGGAAATGTTCAATTTTGGCATGCGGTTAGCGTTCATATTTTTTGCTTCGATTTTTATTTACCATGCAGGCACAAATACACCGTTTGAATACAAGATGTCCGAAGCGCTTGTCTTACCTGCAATGATGATTGTAAGTCTTTGTATGACCATAAGGCCTTCCCTGCGCGCAGTCCTCATGCCCGGAATTGCCCTTATTTTGTGCTGCGCCACCGTAGCAACATTGCTCTATCCCTTTTTTCGTCCCACACGACACGAGGGGGTTGCACTTTGGGATATGACAGAGGCTGTGGAACTTGTTGAAAGCACACATCCTTTGAAGGTACATTATGGGCGAAAGCAATTTATCGACTGGATAAAAACAACAGCTCTTGCATATGACTTGAAACCACATACCCCCCTTATTAACACGTCTTATGATGGGATTATCTCTTTGTTCTTGTTAGATGGGCGGAAAGTAGAAGCCACATGGCGCGTACGTGCACAATATACTACCAATGAAGAATATACTCGTATTTTTTCGTATGCCTCTACAGAAGATATGCGTAATGCGTGGATAATCAAGCCGGCAGTTGATACGCCCAGAAATATGCCCGCAAAAATGTTACGACATGTAGGTTTGCCCTTTCCTGAAGGATATGAACTTGTGGGCACATCGCCCATTGAAAGTGCAAATGCACTCTGGCCTGCCGGTCAGTACGAAATTTGGAAGCCTTATCAGACTGTTGAAAAACGCTAGCAGCGCGTTGTTGCGATGAGTCAAGCACTGATTGATTTTTTTAACTTCTGGAACCCGGAGCAAATACGATGAAAAAACCAATAATTTCTATAGTTGTGCCATGTTACAATGAAGATGAAGCACTTCATTTTTTCAATGATGCTTTTTGTAAGCTGGCAAATACGATGCAGTCCTCTGTAGATTTTGAGGTTCTCTATATCAATGATGGCTCCGAGGACAACACTTTGGAAGTTCTCCGCAAAATAGCACAGAATGACAATCGAGCGAAATATATTTCTTTTTCGAGGAATTTTGGAAAGGAAGCCGCAATGTTAGCTGGGCTTCGCCATGCAACTGGAGATTATATTGCAATTGCCGATGCTGACCTTCAAGATCCTATTGCCTTGCTCGTGGAGATGTATGCTTTACTGCAAGAAGGTAATTACGATTGTGTCGCGACTCGTCGCTCGACAAGATCGGGAGAACCGTTTCTCCGTTCATTGTTTGCAAATTGCTTTTACAAGTTTATTAACGTGTTTTCTGAGACAGAGATCGTAAGCGGCGCAAGAGACTTTCGACTCATGACACGAGGGATGGTGCAATCTATCCTTAAACTCAAAGAGTATAATCGTTTTTCAAAAGGTATTTTTAGCTTTGTAGGTTATCGAACAAAATGGCTTGAGTATAAAAATATCGAACGTATCGCGGGGCATACCTCATGGTCTTTTTGGAGCCTTTTTAAATACTCTCACGAGGGGATTTTAGCATTTACGACAGCTCCCTTGCACTTAGCTTCCATTTTAGGCATTGCTGTTTGTTGCTCTTCTTTTCTCTTCATCATATATACACTGCTCCGAACGTTCATATGGGGCGATCCTGTGGCTGGCTATCCGACTCTAATTTGCATAATTGCATTTTTAGGAGGTGTTCAGCTTTTTTGCATCGGTATTTTGAGTGAGTATATTTCAAAGATTTATTCTGAAGTCAAAAGGCGCCCTGCTTATATCATTAAAGACTCAAATATTGATGATGAAAAGCATATGCAGGCTGTTGAAAAATAAATGCTCATGATAATTTTGTGCATTTAAATTTTTACATAACAAGAGGATAAGATGCAGAACAAAAAAATTCCTTTTTTATCTTTAAGGGCACAATATGCTATTTTTGCGTTTATTTTTTTTACAACGATTATATATTTTTCATATAATATTCTCCTTGATGCAAATTGGGTCTTTGGTGACGACTATCAGTTTTTTGTAAATACAGCAATAGGCAAGCCATTTATCTTCTACACCATACACCCTCTTACATTGCGCTTTGCTCCACTTGCTTTCTCTGATTTTAATATTCTTCTCCTATTTTCTGAACTACCAAGTGCCTATGCGCATTTTATTTGGGTGACAGTTACATTTATCATATTTGCAGCCTTCTATGCTTTTTTTCTCATCCAGCTCGAAAAAGAAAATAGGTTTTCTTACTCTGTGCTCTTGATACCAGTGTATTTTTTCTCTCTTTTCTATATAAAATTTTTCATGGGCATTTATATGGAATTGATTTTCTTTGAGAGAATGCTTGTTCTTTTTTTTCTATTATTTTCAATGTGCTATTACTATGCATTAAAGAAAGACTCTCTCACATATTATCTGTGTGCGGCTTGTTTTGCCTTTTGTGCAACCTATTTCAAAGAACCAGTGTTTGGTGCTTTTCTCATTATCCCATTATTTACATATCTTTTTCACCGCACAACACTTACAAGAAATCATAAAATTTTTAACTGTCTTTTAATATGCAACGCCATTATTTTCCTGCTCACTTTTTATTTTGCTGCGTATATCCATTTTGTTGAAGGGCACCATGCCGAAGGGATGTTTTTTGGAAGTAGATTTGATCTCGTACAAAAGATATTTATTGCAGAGAAAACATTAATTGCAGGTTTTCTTGTAGGCCTTGTACGAGCATTTTTTTTGTTATTTCGAGGACGCCAAGAAAAGTATCTTTTTTTTGACGCCACCCTTTTTATGGGCTTAGCCTACCTCTGCGCCTTTATCATATTCAAAATTCATTGGCGCTATTATTTTTTCCCGTCAATAGTCCTCTTTATTCCTTCGTTTTTTTATTGGACGCTCCAAGCACACCAGCGTGCAAAGTGGCTTCCGGCGTGCATAGCACTTCTCGTGCTTTTAATTCCAACATGTTATTTTGAGGATCAATTTTCTCTTATGGAGGATCAGCACGCCCTAAGAAAAACCTTTGTTCCTCGCATGGAGCCACTTATACAGCTCTACCATGAGGGCGCGCAGCTTGTTTATGTGGAACAACCAATTGTGAATACAGAGAATTTTTTTGCAAGACGTAAGCGCCGTTTTCAAAAGATTGCTTTCCTAGAGGCTGTCGCTTTTCTTCTACAAAAAGATAAAGACGGCGTAAAGTATGAAAGAACTGTAAGTGAATTGCACGCGGATATTATTGATGCAAAAACAATCGTATTGTATCCTGTACAAAACAATATAGAGCAAGACATGCATCCTGTTACCAAGGAACTTCTAGAAAAACACTTCGAGCTTCCTGTAGAAATTCCAGATAGTTCAATACAAATTTATTATCCACGCACGAATTAGCAATGTGTTGAAAACGTGCGCTCCACGGCGTCAGCACAAAAAAGGTCAAACTGTTCATGTAGCACAGTTTGACCTTTTTTGTTCCCTGTATCTCATATTTCTTGAAGACAATTCGGAAAACAGTGTTCACGAATTGCGCATGTGAGTTACTGCGCATGCTTCTTGATGACCTTTATAAGCTCAAAGTCAGTATTTGAAAAAACAAGCTTTGACGGAGTCGTTTTGAGAAGTTTTTTTATGTCGTCCTGCGAGAGAATCATATGGGGCTGGTATTTGTAGTAAAGGATATAGTCGTAGTCAAGATTTCCAAGGGAAAATTTGCAGACCGCACTTCGTTGCGTCTCTAAACGCAGGACACGGGGCTTAAAAAACGCAATAACTTCGTCTGCGTCTACATTATGGCGAATATACTGAAACACTTCTTGCGACGTTTCTGCATAGGGGCTGATTTCGCGCGGCCCCTTGGTTGACGGCAAAAAATTTGTTATAAGAAAAAGTATACTGACACACGCAAAAACGTATTTCAATTTTCTTTCCTCGAAGAGCACGCTCATTCCCACAATTGTGAAGTAAATGTAGAATGGCACTATGGGGAGAATGTAACGTAATGCTTGTATTGGGGGAAATAATACATACATCCCGACGGTCATTCCTGAATAACAGAAAAATAAATAGTCTTTTTTGAAGTTCTTACTGAGTCCAACCAGAAAAAAGGGCAATGTCATACCAAAGACGGTTAAATCATAGCGTACCCAAAAAGGAAAGAATTTATTGAGCAAGAGCAAATAATAGTCAATGTTACTTGCAATGGTCTCGAGGGTCATCATTTCAAAGATAGACATGTATATGCCTGAGGAGCTAGGAAAAAGAGCGGCAAAACATGTGCGCAAGAGGCCATACACAGCATAGGGCGCCAGATAAAGTAAAAGATTTTTATGCTTGTCTTGAAAAAAATAGACCCCTTGTGCAATAAACAGAAGGCACATCAGCAGCAAGCCATTGGCACGAACGCTTGTTGCAACAACGGCAATAACTGCAAAAATAGTCGTATTTCTGAAGGAAAGCGTATGGGTACGCACTGCGTTATGAAGAAAAAGCACCCCTAGTGTGGAGAAAAACAGAAAAGGTATGTCGCTAAAAATTCTGTTAAAAATCTCATACATAGTGCTATTAAGGCAAAAACACGCAAGCAGAAAAAATGTTTGTATGGGCGAGAGAAGCTTACGAAAGTATACGTACATAGTTATCATGGATGCTAAAAATGTCAAAAAGAGAGCAGATTTGAGCACGTACATAGAACTGCCCAAAATCCCCATGACAGCTGCAAAATAAAGGGGGAGCCCCCATGGATAAGCCACCGGCGCCAGAGTTTTGTTGTCTGTATTTTGCACCATAAAGGCGTTCTTTTCCATAAAATCAGGAATAGTTCCTTCTAAAATGCTTTGTGCCTGCATAATGTATGAGGCATGATCGCCACCCCAATCATGCCATGGCACGACACTCATGCCGAATAATATGGTTGCTACAGTAAGAAATCCAGCTAAGACTACGTGTTCTTGAGAAATGTTTTTCATGCTGATTAATCCTTATTTGTAAAACATTTTGAATTGAGAAGTATGAATAGATACACAGATTATGCTTGACAGTATTTCTGTGAATACTTATTTTGTGAGAAGCTAGAGTTTAATAGCCTGAACGTTAAATTCCGTTTTTTTCATGAAGACGGCGATTAAGGAAATAGGGATAAGATAAAAGCAGTGCATTACTATCGCAATAGAAAGAGCCGTATCAGGGGGAATATTGAACCACGAGAGGCTTAATACAAGAGCAGCTTCAAATATGCCAAGGCCACCCGGTGAAGATGGTAAGGCCATCCCCATGCAGGTGACGCAAAAAACAACAGCACACTGAAGCAAAGTCAGAGGAAGATCGGCTACAAAAAGAAGGCAGACAGTGAAGCTTGAAAAATAAAAAGTCCATATGAGCACTGTTAAGATGAAAACTTTTATACAATTTACATTATCAATGCCACTTAAAAACATCGCAAACATATTTCTGCAAAACATGCGTGGCTTGTGCGCAGGTATTTTGTCAATACACATGATAATGTACTTATCAAACTTAATCATCAAAAATATTGAGCATGGAATACAAATGAGTATAAGTAAAAGCATAGATGTGTCAAGTGGAAGCGGAGCACTAGGGAGAACGAAGAGGCATGTGCCAGCCAGAAGCATGAGGTCATAGAGGCGTTCTTGCACAACAATCGGAGTTATCTCTGAAATCTTTTTTTTCAGTGAAGAGCTTATAAACATTATCTTTAAGATGTCACCTGCTTTTGCCGGCAAAAGATTATTGTAGCCAACACAAATTATTGTAGCGCGCATGCTTGCTGAAAATGGCGCCTTTGTTGTAAGGAGTTTTTGAAGGCGCAACCCCATAAAAGCATAATCAAGCACGAGAAAAAGCCCTGCAATGAAGAAAAATGACAGCGAAAAGTCATTGAGTTTTGTTAAAGCGCTCGAAAAATTTGTATTCCACACTGCATACGAGAAAGCTGAAATACTTATAGTCCACTGTATGAGTAGGAATATTTTATTTTTCATGCGTTTCAAAAACTTTCTTTCGAGTTTCAACAAGTGAATCAATTCGTTGACATTCATAGAATATTTGAAAAGCAAATAAGCCCGGAAGCAGGTTCGCCAGACAGTCAGCTAGTTTATTGAGACCTTTTAAGATTTGGCTTTGCTCACTTATATGTGCAATCGGGGGGCCAAAGTATTTTTTATGTATTACTTTAAATCCATGATTCTCAATAAGCCGTTGAAATGATTTTTTCGTAAAAAGTCGCGTATGTGTTAAGTCTAAAATTCCACGGCGGCTATAATTGAACTTGCCAAGAAGCAAGAGGAATCTTATGGGCAAAAATGCAACATTGCCGCTAGTTGCATAAAGTTTGCCCGTAGGTGTTAGCATGGCGTGGATTTTCTCTAGAGTCGTCTCTGGAGATGAAAGATGTTCAAGTGTGTCAATCGCAAAAGCAATATCAAATTTCTTTTTTTCACAAAAGACGAGGGGAGGGGGCGAAATCAAGACTTTGTCAGCGATGGTTGAGTTAGCAATGTTAGGATTTATTTCAACAATATGAACATCTTCTTGTGCTTTAAAACGTTGCCTTACAGATTCTACATGCCTCTCACAACTATTGTTCAATACTTCTTTTTCAAGATTGGTTATTGGAATGTCAAATTTGGGGTCATAAAAGAGTTCAGCACGCATAAAAAAATGCTTCAAGGCAACCTTACAACACTGTGTCGCATACTTCATACCATTTACATAGCAAATTTCATCGCCATAAAATGTCGGGATAGGCACTTCTATAATAGTTTTTTTCGCTTCCACCATTTGTACGATTATATCGGCATCAAAAGAGAAGTCATTATTATTTTTTTGAAAAGGTACAGCGCTGAGTGCACGTGTTCTATATGACCTGTAGCCTGAGTGCATCTCTGACATATGAGTGCCTAGAAAAACATTAGAAAATTTCGTTAAAATTTTATTTCCTAGATATTTATACAAAGGCATCCCTTTTCCACCGCGCGACCCGCTAAGAGGATTGCCAAGAAAACGCGAACCAAAAACAGCGTCTATATCGTCATTTTCATATTCTGCCAATATCTGTGGTAAATACTCAGGTGCATATTGCCCATCACCATGCAATAAAACAACGATATCATGTCCTCGTTCAAGTGCATACGAGTAGCCAAGTTTTTGGTTGCCACCATAGCCTTGATTCGATGGCGTTTGAAAGATAGAAAGAAGAGGAAACTTTTTTTTAATCCCATGCAGAACTTCCAGAGTCGCGTCGGAAGAAGAATCGTCAATGACAAAAATTTCCACAAGCATTTCGTGCATCCAGCTTGGTATGCGTTGCAGGGTTGACTCTATATGATCAGCTGCATTGTAAGTGACGACAAAAATTGAAACTTTATATTTTTGCAGAACGCTTTCTGCTTTTTGCAATATGTCTCGTGGTGTGGTAAATGTGTCCATTTTTACTCCCCAATAAACACTACTTAGCTTAAATGATATTTTCTTGTTTTTTTCTCTCTAAGGATAATTTTGTTGAAGATTCAGCTACAACAAAATAAAGCTACGGTCAACACTCTGTTGCACTCTCATAATCCCTACTCCGGACAAGGTTCCGTTTGTTGACCGCTCTGCCCCTCGCCGCAGCTTCCCGCGATGCCCGTATCACCCATGTCACCCATATCAATGGGGAGCGTGGCGTCAAGATTTTCATGTGGGGCTTCGCTGAGGTGTTCACCTGCGTTTTCGTCGCCTCCGTATCTCGTCTCAGGCGTAGAGGGCGTACCGGCGCCGCCTCCCTGCTCATGCTGCCCCTGCAAGAATGTCGGCAGGCCGCGATACTCAATAAAGGGAACCACTGAAGAACCCGAAAGTGCTAAGTGGCTCTTATTACGCTGTAAGCGGAAATTCAAAAGCAATGACTCAAGCGTACCTATCTCCGTTGCTTCTGCTTCTACTATCGCTGTCCCTGTCCCTGTCGATGTCCCTGCCCCTATCGCTAGTCCCGTCGCCGTCTCCATGCCTTGACGAGCCTTCTCCAGCGCCTCATACATATTGTCGCCCATCTCCAAGAAATACGTCATACGCACGATGGCATCCACATCCTCCGCCTTCTCTGCCACAGGGTAAAAAGCCGCCTGCACATTGCCCGAAAGCGCACGCACAGCCTCGCGGCAATGTCCGCACGACGGAGAAAAATACACGCTGATCGCAGGAGACTCCGCGCCGAACATACTCCACGGACCCATGGAATCACGCAAAACAGCCCCCGCATTGCCAATAAAGAACATGAGCCATATAAGCAAAATCCACGAACGACGCCTGTCCTCCTTATCGTAATGGCGGAAACACTCTCGACG
>CAYJGA010000002.1:0-6308 GCA_964369255.1 uncultured Desulfovibrionaceae bacterium | reverse complement strand
TACACAAGCGCAAACAACACAGCCACCACAAGGCACGACAAGCACGGCGCTGTACTCAACATGAGCGCCAGCAAAAGCGTGTCCATCAAAATGCAAATAGCAGCCGCAAAAAGTCCCAACCACGGCCGCCCCGAGAGCGAAAGCACACTCAAAAAACTAAAACCAATACAGCCAAACCACCACAAAGACATCCCGCCGATGTCCATGTCGCTACTCAACGCACAGCCCGCCGTGATGCAAATGTCAACACTGTTCCCAAAGGCAATCCATGCACAAAATGCAAGCCCAAGCAAGGACGTCAGCAAGGGCAAAGTCATGATAAGCGGCATAATCTGTGGCTGTGTCTTATCTTGCACTCTCATAATATTTCCTATATATTCAGTTTGATATAACTCTATTAAACGACCTATTCTGACGCCGGCCGCCAGCCATGCGCAAAGTCCGGCGCATACAAACGCGAACGCGTCGCAGGCACATCTGTCTTCGCACTTGCCCCCGCAATTGACCTCGTCTGCTCTCCCGGCAACACCAAGAAGAGCGTTTGACGCGTCAGGCCATGCGCACGCACCACCTCCGCCACAGTCTCCGCTGTCGCCCGGTACAAGGCCTCATCCGGCCAGCCCACGCGATACGCACACACAACCACTGTCTCAGGAGGCAGCATAGCACACAGCTCCTCCTGCAATGACTCTGCCTCACCGGCAGACAGGTACACAGCAAGGGAACAACCAATGCGTGCAAAATGTCGCAGACGCTCCTTTTCTGGTACAGGTGTCCTGCCCGCAAGGCGCGTGAACACAAGGGACTGTGTCACTTCCGGCACTGTAAAAGATATGCCTGCTGCTGCCGCCGCCGCGCACGCCGATGTGACGCCCGGCACCACGCGCCAAGGGATAGCATCCGCGTCGAGCAGGCGCGCCTGTTCGCGCAATGTGCCATATAAGGATGGGTCACCCGTATGTACTCGCGCCACCATGCCGCCGTCAAGCGCTACCTGTCGCATGAGCGCGTGACACTGCTCAAGCGTCAAAGGGGCAGAATCCACCACGCGCGCCGTGGACGACGCGCAGGCCACAACATCCAGTGGCACCAGCGAACCTGCGTATAAAACAAGCGCCGCCTCTTCAATGCAACGCTTGCCCTTTAATGTCAATAGCTCGGGATCCCCCGGCCCTGCGCCGATAAAATAGACAGTTCCTGTCTCTTGTCTTGAATGCATAATAGTGTTACTCCCACACCCTTATATTGTCATATCCGTAGGGGGCTTATATTATTAACGATACATACATGGTACGACGGCTTTTACGAGTGCAGGGCCTTTGTGCGCGCGTGTGAGTAGGAGTGATACTTTTTCCCTGATAGTCGGCGTTTTTTGCGCAAGGTCGTGCAGGTACAGTCGAATTTTTGCATCGTCAATCTGCAATTCATGAGACGCAATGCCCACAGCAATGCCAAGTATATCGAGTGCCACGCCATTCTGTGAAGGCCAGCAAGAACCAAACAAAGTATTCATAAGCGCAGCTTTTTCGTTCTGCATCTTCTCCTGCATCCTCTCAGTCAACATGCACCATCGATACCACTGGATAAGGTGCCACGGATGCCCTTGTCCCATGCCCACACCTTCCACACACCAAGAATGCACACCCGCAAAATAGGCCGTCCTTTCCTCTGTGCTCCCGTAATCAGACAAGTAACGCACAAGGATGTGATGCATATAGCGCCCAACGGATATGCCATGGCGTGCATATTTATGGCATGCCGCAAGGATACTTTCGCCCAAGGCCTGCTCAACTCTTTGCACGCGCTCACTTTGGGACATCTTCGTCATATCCATAGCCACCATGGCGGCATAAATCCTCACAACGGCGGCATGGGCAAGAGGGTTTGCAGACGACCCATAGCCCGCGCAGCCATCAGTCTTCCCTAAATGTTCAAAAAGCGCCGATGCCCTGTCAAAACACTGCAAAGCCTTCGTAAAGTCACCCTCACACGCGGTGTACTGTCCAAGGTCGCTGAGGATTTTGCCGTCCCAGATGCCGGAACCGACACTGCGCCCGCGAGCAGAAAAATCCCACGGCGCAAGGCATCGGCGCGCACCTGAAAAATCAAAAATCTTGGCATAGCATTTGGCAGTACGCAAGGCTTTACAGCGTACTTGTGTCATGCATTGCAAGAGTACACCCATGCTTTCCCTGAATGTGCCCGCATGGGGCGTTACACAAAATTTATGATTATTTGCATCAGGTTCAGCGAAGTCTCTCAAGAACTGCATATCTTGCGTAAGATTTTTTGACTGCCCTATCCGGGCAAGCCATGTGCATTGTCGCTCAAGCGTGTCGCTGTCGGGTGTCGTACTTTTTAAATGCGCTACTGTGGCCTCCACATAGGGTCGGCACAGTTTGACATCTTTCATGACACGCTCTTGTAGTAAAAGTAAAGCGTTATATGTAATACTGTCGTATTCCGTCTCTTCCTGCATGAGTCGTTGCCATGCGTCACCGGACAGCATTTCGCCCGTAAATACCTTCTCCCACAAGGGCAAAATGTCTGCCACATCAGACAAATAGCATGTTCCTCTGAGCCCGCTTTGCGTCAAGGCATCTTGGATTTCCGCTGAGGAGCTGCCCCACATGTACGCGGCTACATCTGCCCAGCCTATACATTCCGTCCCCTTGCTGACAAATTTCATGCTCGTGACTTTAAGACGCAGACTTCGAGCAGGGTCTTCTTTTTCTCTCTGTATTTCAAAAATTTTTTTAAGAAGGGCGATGTCCTGTTCCGCACTGTACTCGCAACGATTTTCGATACACACGCGCAAACGCACAGGCTCCCCTTCGCGAAGAGGCAACAAACGCCATACCCATGCGATAAGCTCTTGCACGGAAGCAAGCCACGGGTCGTGCTTCATAGGGTGCAAATCTCTTTGTCTCAAGCCCAAAATGCCGCATTTACAAGCCATCAATTCATTGAAGAGCTGCAAGACCGCAGCGGTGGATTTTGCCGCACAATGTGCGGATGCTCCCAAGGTGCGCAATGGGGTGTTTTCCGGCAAAAGCAGCCCCACCACCTTGGCATCAAGGCGTTTCTTGTGCGTCTTTTTTCCAAAATCTTGCCCTGTTTCGTCAATATAGAGGGTCCATGCAGTTTCCGGAGCAAGACACTGAATGCGATGGTCCTGTGTGATGGGGACTATGAACGCATTGCGCCCTACACATGTGGTCAGCAGTTCAAGGAGGCTTTCGCTCTCGCTTGGTGCATGCGCGTCATAAAACTCTTCAACACTACGGACATATGCCTGCGCCTGTGTTTCTCCGTCACTAGAAACCGGGTTTTCGCAATAGCTTCGCGTAAAAGCATGAATTGCATCAAGGAAAGTTGCCATAAACCATGGATAATTCTGGACAACATCTTCCCAAAAAGTGACAACCTTTTTATCCAGCGGCCTATGCTTTCCTAGGAGATTTTTCAATCTATTCGAGTAGTTTATATGGATTGAGGCGCGGCGTTTTATTTTTTTAAAATCTACCTTTATGGCTGTGTGCGGAACGTACTGTGCGCATAGATTGAGCATGTGTCGCGCATCTGCTTCCATCTTCGCATCATGTTGACGTATCCCATAGTAAAGCTGTATAAGTGCGGCATCATAGTCTTCCTCAGAGACGGAACCCAAAGTATGCACCGACCATGGCAAGGCGGGTGAAGCATGGGCGAGAGGTACAGCCAGCGTAGCTGTTTCTTCCTTTATTATGGACGCCAAACGCTGTGCAAGCCAGCGTTCTGCCGCAGAATTTCCCATATCCTCCAGTCGTGCATGTGTGGTCTGCAGACGTGTGGCAAGGATATGGATGTCACCGGCGAGCGTGCGGAGTTCCGCTTGAACGTCTCCATGCGCGACAAAAGTATCAAGATTCTTTTCAAGTGTCTCTTCTGCTTCCTCAAAAAGCTGCAAAATTTTTGCGAGGTCGCGGCAAAAATTCTTCTGCATTATTTTTGAAAACATCATGAAACCTTCCGTAAAGTTTGAAAAGCATATGTTTAGATAGACAATCGGCGCTTTCGGATGGGAAACTCAAAAAAGCATTTGAGGTAAATGCGCAAAGCGGGTCAACCTTCAAAACTACACTTTTAGCGTTAACAAGACAATAGTTCTTGTGATGTCTAAAAGTTTTCCCCAAACCCCTTTCAAAAAAACAAAAAAAACCTTAAATGGAAAAAAAGCGCTGCGCATTCGCGCCGCAACGCTGCCACAGCGTGGACGCGTCCATATCGAGCGCGTGCGCCACACAATGCGCTGTAAAGACTGTGAGCGCAGGTTCATTGCGCTTGCCCCGCCACTCTTGGGGTGACAAATACGGACAGTCCGTTTCAAGGACGAGACGTTCCAAAGGAATGACGCGTAAAGCGTCACGCATCATCGTATTCTTGGGATATGTCACGGTTCCGGGGATGGATATGTGCCAACCATTGTAAATAATGCGCTTGGCCTCCGCGGCAGTGCCTCCGAAGCAATGCCACAGCAGCGGATAATCTTTAAAGCCTTCCCGCTCCAAGAGCGCAAGCGTGACTTCTGTGGCTTCGCGGCTGTGGATGACGACAGGCTTCTGTAAAGCCTTTGCCATGTGCAATTGTCTGACAAAGGTGTGCATTTGTATGTCTTTTGGGCATGAGTCCCAGTAAAAATCAAGGCCAATTTCTCCCACGGCCTTGAGGCGCGCATCCCGCACAAAGAATTGCTGCATCATGTCCACACAGTTCTGGTCGCAAATCTGCGCGTCAGAAGGATGAATGCCGAGCAAAAAAAAGACATGGGGGTGGTGAGCGAAAAGCTGCTTTCTCGTCTCATATTCTTGAGGACACAGGAAAACATTGCCAATATAGGAGATGCCGCACTGCTGCGCACGGGCGATGACCTCATCGCGATCTGCATCGAATTGTTCGGAGTCAAGATGTGCATGGGTGTCGACGCCGCCGGAAGGCAGTGCGCTCAGTTGCGGCGCCGGAGGCGGAGATTTTTTCTTAGACATGAAGCGGATTTCCGTATTTTAAAAGGCTCTTGGAATAGAAAGAAAGTTGCGTACATCGCGGAGTTGTGACGCCGCGGAATAAGAGTCCGCCGTCGCGGTCATATTATGACGCAGTGTCGCCAAGGCTTCGCCCCCTGTGTGCATCAAAAGGCACATCTGTTCAAGGGCGTGTACGGCTCCCATGACATCGCCGTCGGAAACGTACAAGCCATTGCCGCCAAAATCCACAGGGCGCAAAGGATACCACGGGTGCCACAGGAAGGGCATGGGCTCGCGGCTTACAAAGTCTGCCTGTCGCATATAGTCAAAGCCACCAAAGCCGCCAAAGCCCACCACCGCGCATCCCGACGCCATGGCTTCAAGAGGTGGCAAGGGGCATCCTTCCGGAAATCCCGACGCAAAGAATATATGACAGGTGCGCAATGTCTGCGCTACACGCTCCACGGACATGCGGTGTATTTCCACCCATTGGATGGCAATATGGGGATATTCACGCGCAAAGCGCTGGGCGATGGCATTTTGTACAAGGTCAGTGAAGACCTTGTTCTTACGCGGCATCCACGCAATACGAATAATGCGGCGCACCGGTGCTGTCATATCCGCAAGCGGTTCGGAATAAAAAAGAGGCTCACCATCGGTCGTGCACGAAAGGGCAGGGCGAACAATGGCGCCAACCTTGCCTGTCACATGCTGTAAGCACGCGCGTACCGGCGCGGAAACATAGATGAATTCCACGGGCAATTGATCCCATCGCGTGTTGCCGGGCAAAATATTGAGCGCATATGACCACGCCTGCACATAGACAACACAGTGCGCGTCGCACTGTAGACCGTGCAAGAGTGCCTGCGGCCAGCCCTCCGGTACAATCCACATGTACGAGGAGTTAATGCGCAGTTCTTCTTGGCTAAAGAAGGGGAGCTTGGTGTACGTTTCTATGTATTTTGCTGTGTTCTTATAAGGCATGTCCGCTGCGCGTGCGGCAAAGCACACGTCCTGACCTGCGGCGTGCAGAGCGTTCCCCAATTGCATGAGGACAGCAAAACCGCCGCTCACGGATGCAAGTGGGGGCAAATAGATGGCGATTTTCTTTTTCATTCGCCCATAATAGCAAGAAATATGTCCGCTGGCAAGTCTCACAGAAAGCCAAAATGTGTCATAGCATTGTGTTCTAAGGGCTGTTTCTAAAGAAAGAGATTTTTTTGAAGGGGATTTGGGGGAAAGCTTTTTTTGTTTTTTTAAGTTTTTTTGTTTTTTTTAAGTTTTTTTGTTTTTTTTAAGTTTTTT
>CAYJGA010000001.1:42603-43021 GCA_964369255.1 uncultured Desulfovibrionaceae bacterium | reverse complement strand
TGACGCTTCTGGCATTTCTGATACAGCTTCATTCACCATGCAAATCGCCGCTGATGGGACTGCTTCTGTCTCTTCGGTTCATGAGGATGCCAGCGCCATCAAGAGCTACTTTGCCTCAAACCCACAATGGGCCACAGATATTCGCAAGGCATTAACAGATCAGGGGCTTGCACTTGATATGCCCGTCTCCATTACAGTGAATGCCCTCGGTGAAATTCATGTCAACAGCAGCGCGGAAAGCACCACGCTCGATACTGATATTGGCACAGATTTTATCGCTGCCTTAGAGGCCAGCATGAAGGATGAAAAAGACACAAGCGATGGAGACGCGGACGAAGATACAAGCAAAGGCGATGAAGCAAGCGCAGATACACTCACACAGGCCGCTGTGTTTACACGGAATGCTGATGGTACACTC
>CAYJGA010000001.1:37350-42593 GCA_964369255.1 uncultured Desulfovibrionaceae bacterium | reverse complement strand
GTGCAGAGCAAAAAGAAGTGTATGATGTTGTGTTGCAAGCGCAGCTTGCGGCCGACCCAAGCTTTGCTGAAGAAGTTGAAGCTTTACTTGATGCAGAAAATGCCGACTTGACACAATCGCAGACAGTAACACTGAACACAGACGGTAGCCTTTCCTATGAAATTCCCATGGATGATGCGGATAAAGAGGCATTGCGCGAGTATTTTTCTGAGAGCACCCTTGGAAAGAGCATGAAGAACAGCATGGAATCAGAAGGTATTGACCCCGACATCGATTTCCGCTTGTCCATTGTGGACGGAAAAGTTGTCGTCAACAGTTCCCATGATGACGCAGCAATTATCCAAGCCATTTTTGACAACAGTGCCGAACTGAGTAAGCTCTATATGCAAGTGGATGCCCTCGCAGGTCTTGAATCAGCCCGTAAATCCATGCAAGTTGACCCAAGCGCCCTACGCGATCGTATTGTCGTTGAAAACATGGCTGCATGGTGGAGCACGACAGGTACATCGACAGTTGGCTCGTATTTCGGCGGGAGCCTGAGCACCATGACTGGCGTGAACAGTATTGTATAAGATTTTTTTGGCGTGTTCTTGTTATAAAACAGGCAAGAAAAGGCTCTTGTAAAGTGTGCATAAAAGCACATTTTACAAGAGCCTTTTTTATGAGTAGAGCGACTATGGATGTTATAATTTTTTCGCCAGCAATTCATTGACAAGCGCAGGGTTTGCCTTGCCCTTTGTGGCACGCATAATTTGTCCTACAAAGAAGGAAATCAATTTTGTTTTTCCGCCGCGATAGGCTTCAACTTCCTTGGGGTTGGCGGCGATGACTTCATCGACGGTGGCCTCAAGGGCGGAGGAGTCCGAGATTTGTACAAGGCCTTTTTCTTTAACGAAGGATTCTGGCATGGCGCCGGATGTGTACAGCTCTGCAAATATATCGTTGGCGATTTTTGTACTGATAAGCCCTTGATCGATAATGCGCGCCAGTTCGCCAAGGGCGGCTGGTGTCATTTGAATGTGCATATCTTTGTTGGCATGGGCGTGTGCATGGAGTTCACGCAAGACGGGGCCAAGGACGAGGTTTGCGATTTTAGAAGGTTTGCAGGATGGTGCTGCCGCGCAAGCAGCTTCAAAAAAGTCTGCAATGGACATATCCGTACATAATGTTTCAGCATCAGTACGCGAAATGAGGGTGCTGAGGCGTTCAATGCGTGCCTTGGGTAACTCTGGCAAGCTCAGTCGCCATGCCTCAAGGGTGTCGGCCTCTACTTCAATGGGAAGCAGGTCGGGATCTGGGAAATAGCGATAGTCGTGGGCTTCTTCCTTACTGCGCATGGATTTTGTGACATTCTTGACGCTGTCAAAGAGTCGTGTTTCTTGAATAATTTCTTCGCCGTCTTCGAGAGCATCATGCTGACGGGCAATTTCGTATTCGATGGCCTTTTGGACATTTCTAAAGGAATTGAGATTTTTTAATTCTGTGCGGGTGCCGAAGGGGGTTCCGGGCATGTGCAAAGAAATATTTGCATCGCATCTGAAAGAACCTTCTTCCATGTTGCCGTCACAAATTCCAAGGCAGGTGACAATGGCATGGAGGCTACGCAAATAGGCGACGGCTTCTTCAGCGCTGCGCATATCCGGTTCTGAGACAATTTCCACAAGCGGAGTGCCCGCACGATTTAAGTCCACATAGCTGGCGTCGCCTTCGTGGATATTTTTGCCCGCGTCGTTTTCCAAGTGAATACGCGTAATCCCCACAGTTTTGCTGCCTTTTTCGGTGCTTATATCTAGGGAGCCGTGTTCACAGATTGGTTTGTCAAACTGAGATATTTGATAGCCGAGGGGTAAATCCGGATAGAAATAATTTTTTCGTGCAAAAATGGACGACAGGTTTACTGTGCAACCTGTGGCAAGGCCGGCTTTGGCGGCGTATTCCACAGCGCGGGCGTTGAGCACGGGCAAGGAGCCGGGCATACCAGAACACACTTCGCACACATTGCTGTTGGGGCTTTGCCCAAAGGTGGTGGGACAGGAGCAAAAAAGTTTAGATGCTGTTGCCAGCTGTACGTGAACCTCAAGCCCTATAACGGCTTCATAGCTTGCCATGTAATATCCTTTGAACATGTCTTAGGAAGAACCGCGCGTCATGCAGGTAACACATGACACAGAATCGATATTTCCTCAAAGGTTAAAAAAATCAATGCAATAAATTCCTTCGAACTTAAACTATAACAGTATGTTTTGTCAATAAAAAATCGAAGAACCTTCTTTGCTTGAGCAGATTCAATGTAGCGCTAAATAGATGTTTTTTTGAGAAGTCGTGGAGGAAGGGGAGAAATTTTTTTCAGAAAAAACTTCTCCCCTCTACACAAGCGTTTCAGAAAAACACATGAAACAAAGTACACTATAAAGGCTCTGCCTCTTTTAGCATCTTCACCGCACAAAATTTGCCGCACATGGCGCATACGTCCTCTTGCTTATGGGCGTCGCGACGCTGATGCAATCTTTTTGGGTCAAGAGCAGCGGCGGCCATTGCGTCCCAATCAAGATTGCGGCGCGCCTCGTTCATGGCACTCTCCCGCGCAAGTGCATGGGAACGCCCCAGCGCCACTTCTCCCGCATGGGCAGCCACACGCGCCGCCATGACCCCCTCGTGGACGTCGGACGCATCGGGCAATGTAAGATGTTCCGCTGGCGTTAAATAGCATAGAAAATCCACACCCGCACGCACAGCCAAGGCACCGCCAATACCACCCGCCATATGGTCATAACCGGGCGCACTGTCCACAACAAGAGGCCCAAGCACATAGAGAGGCGCATCGTGCGTAAGACGTTTGATTCCCTGAATTTGTGACTCCACATGCTGCAAAGGAACATGCCCGGGGCCTTCAATCATCGACTGCACACCAAAAGCACGAGCACGCAAAGCAAGCTCACCCAGCGTCATGACCTCTTCCCACTGCGCCGCGTCTCCGGCGTCACACCCCGCGCCGGGGCGCAGACCGTCGCCCAGCGAAAGCGTCACATTGTATTCACGAGCAATATGCAAAATGGCGTCGAAATGCTCAAGAAGTGGGTTTTCACGGTCGTGCTCGAGCATCCAGCGCGCAAGCATGGCACCTCCACGCGACACAATACCCATCTTACGACCTGTGTCAAATAAGGCATCCGTCGCCGTTCCATTGGCCCATCTGGCGCCGCGACGGGTGAGGCCGCAGTGGACAGTCATATAATCCACACCTTGCCGTGCTTGCTTTTCAATTTCCGCAAGCAACATATCTATAGTCATATCCCTTATGGGCTTGTCCGCGTCTAAAAGCTGCTGCCCCACAGCGTAGATGGGCACAGTGCCCACAGGGGCGGGACAATCGCGCAGCATAGCGCAGCGTATGCCATCAAGGTCACCGGCGATGGACAAATCCATGAGCGTATCGGCGCCGGCCTCAAGGGCGACGCGCAGTTTTTCAGCCTCGCTCGTAGGGCAATGAGAAAGAGGAGACGTGCCAATGTTGGCATTCACTTTGACGCGGGACGGCTGCCCGATAAGGATGGGACACACATTCTCATGGGCTGGATTGCCCAAGAGCACCATCCGACCATCCTCAATAGCCTTACGCACAAAGGCGGCGTCAAGGTTTTCTGATTGGCACAGTTGTGGCAAAAATTTGTTAGCAAGACGTTGTAGAGCGATATTTTTTGTAAACATGGACATGGGCTTCCTTACGCTTGGAAGTGACAGACGCAGGAGCAGCAAGACAGGCATATACAGCTTTCCTCCGGCAGCATAATCTGCGTCAGGTTCAAAGGGTCTGGGACATTCCCACTCTCAGCCTTGCACGCACATCATTCAAGACAGAATACGCATGCGTCATCTATAGGCTCCCCTAGCTCTGAAAAGAATAGCACAAGCCGCAGCGCGTGTACAGAATAAAAAAGAGGCTCATGAAGTCGAGTCATGGTCATTGTTACTTGAAAGGGTTTTGGGGAAAACTTTTTTTCTTCTTAGGGGAAAAAAAGTTTTCCTCCAAACCCTCTTTCAAAAAAAACCATCTGTTTAACTAGACAATCGGCGCGTTTGAATGAAAAACACGTAAGAACATTCTCTATTAAATGAAATTGACATTTATTTGCAAGTAGAGTAGATACTCTCTTGTCGTTGAGGATATAGGAAAAAGGAGTTTTTAGTGAATCCGTTGCACGTCATTTCATCATTGCATCTACTTGTTGATATTCAACAACCAGTTTTTTTATGGGGTTCTCCGGGCATTGGGAAGAGCCAAATTGTTGCCCAAGTTGCGAGGGAAAAGCAGTTCAAGCTGATTGACATTCGCGCTGTGCTTCTTGACCCTGTCGACATTCGGGGCTTGCCTCATATCAATACAGACGGGCAAACGTCATGGTGTCCCCCTTCCTTCTTGCCAAAGAGCGATTCTCAAGAGCGTGGTATTGTCTTCCTTGACGAACTCAACGCGGCGCCACCTCTCGTTCAGGCGGCGTGCTATCAGCTTGTACTTGACCGTTGTGTGGGGGAATACGTTTTACCAGATGGCTGGACAGTCATCGCAGCGGGCAATGGTGAGCGCGATCGCTCTGTGACGCATAGGATGCCCACGGCCTTGGCTAATCGGATGGTGCATATTGACATGCAAACGTCTGCGGAGGACTGGCTCATCTGGGCAAAAAGAGCGAATATTCGTCCGGAAATTTTAGCTTTTTTGCGTTTTCGCCCCAAGCTTATACATGATTTCGACCCACAGCATTCGGGAAAGGCTTTTGCGTCGCCTCGTTCGTGGGAATTTATGTCGCGCATATTAAATGCCTCAGTGCATGAGGCACACGAATGCCTTGAGTATGAATTATTTCAAGGCACTATAGGTGTGAGCGCTGCCACAGAATTTATGGGCTTTTTGCGCGTATGGCGCGACTTGCCCACTGTAGAAAGCATTCTTGAGAACCCCACATCACACGAGGTTCCCACAGACCCTGCCACGCTCTACGCGCTGTGCGAAGCCCTCGGCGCTAAAACGCACACGCACAATATTGATAGGGTCATTGCGTACGCACTTCGCATGCCTGCGGAATTTTCCGTCTTGCTTGTGCGCACGGCTGTGTGCAAGGATGAAAGCCTTGTGCAAACAGCCGCATTTGCAGAATGGGCGCAGCAAAACGCCCATGTGCTTATGTAGTTTGAGGTTTTTCATTATGAGTCAAACACAGATTGAAGCATCAAATGACATGGAA
>CAYJGA010000001.1:17829-37340 GCA_964369255.1 uncultured Desulfovibrionaceae bacterium | reverse complement strand
CAGATGCCTTGCGCCGTATGCAAAAAGCGCGGGCGGATTTGTTGTTTACGCATCCCTTCTTTGGCTCCTTAGCTCTTAAATTGACACTCAAAGCTGATAGAAATTGCCCCAATATGTGGACGGATGGTAAAACACTTGCGTATAATCCACATTTTATTTCCATCTTGCCCCATGAGCATGTCATCGCCGCGCAAGCCCATGAAATATTGCATATTGCCTGTAATCATCATATCAGACGACAAGGGCGCGATGAACGCCTATGGAATAAGGCTTGCGATTATGCTATCGGCGCGCTTTTATTAGAAGCAGGATTTTCTCTTCCTGAAAGCCTCTTGCAGCACAATGCAGCCTACGATGATATGACAGTGGATGCCATCTATATGGCCTTATCAGTGCTTGAGGGACAGGATACTCATGGAGGCGCGGAGCAAGCACTCACCACAGAAGAAAGCGAGGCAAGCGATGACGCGTCCGCTGGTGGAGGGAATGAAACAGACGGCAAAGGGACAGAAGTGGAAAGTCCTGAGAAGAAAGCCGACTCTGGCGACAAGGGTGATGGTGAGGACGAGGTTAAAACAAGTTCAAAAGGGAGTGGCAGAGATGAAGAAGACCAAGGGACGCGGGCTTCTGATGCAGACTTTTTTGGCGAAATCAAAGACCATCCCCTACTGAGCAAGGAAAACGATAAACAGCGACAAAGAGCCGAGCAAGAATCCCTCATTCAGATTACACAGGCCATCCACAGTGCGGAGGGGCATGGCGATGTTCCTGTGGGTTTGTTGCGCCTTTATTATGCACGCGTGCGCCCAAGCCTTGATTGGCAAACGCTTTTACAGCGTTTTTTGGAAAGCTGCAACGACGGAGATTACTCGTGGTCTATGCCAAATAAGAGGTATATTTCACAGAATATATATCTCCCGTCCCGCAAAGAACCACGTATTCCCCTCATTGCCCTTGCCATTGATGCGTCGGGCTCTGTTGATAATACGCTTCTTGCACTTTTCTGCAAGGAATTGGAAAATATCTTACATATGTATGATACACAGCTATTCATTATGTATCATGATGTAGTGGTGCAAAAGCACGATTTTTATACACGAGCGGATATGCCCCTGCGTCTCAATGTGCACGGCGGCGGCGGGACAAGCTATAGACATATACCTGAATACTTGGAGAAAGAGAATATTCAGCCCGCATGTTTGCTGTGGTTTACTGATTTTGAATGTACTCTTTTTCCCGAAGAGCCGCCCTACCCCGTTTTGTGGCTTGCCACAAAGAACGACACAAAAAATGTCGTTAAAACGCCTCCTTTTGGAGAGGTTATAACGCTTAACATTCCTGATGGAGCATAGCATGAAAATTGAATGGACGATAACAAAAAAGCGCGGCAATATGCGCCCTGTCCTCGCCTACTCCTTTGTGGTGGAGAACTTTGAAAAAGAGCTGGCATTGCCCCCCGTCCTTGTGGACTCCACCATCCCTGAGCCTGTGGAGCCGTGGCAAGGTTATTGTTACCCTAATGAGTTTGAGAGAGCAGAAACACCCGAATATAAAGGATGTTATCGTCTTGAACTTGTGTCGCACAAGGGCAGGACGTGGAAGCAAGAACTTCGCTTGCCGTGGCGTGAGGACAATACCTACCCCGAAGTGGAAGAATCTTTTCAACGCTTACGCGAGGCCTTTGAAAAAGAACTGGCCTGTGCCAATCAAAGTGCGCCTATGGATGTGTGTACATCTATGCAGCTAACTGATATGGCAACACAAAATATTGCACCCGCTGTTCTTGCAGAAAAATTCTTAAGATTTGCAAGACAAGAAAATTTTCATTGACGTGTCTTTGTGAACGTGCCAAAACAGCCCCATCTTTTGTGGAGTTAAATACAAGCACGAAGGCAAGTAGGTGAAGCTATGCAGGGAAATATGTGCAGTTGGTTAAATGAGCGACAGCAGGTTCTGCAAGATGCACAATGTATTGTTGTAAAAGTTGGGAGCGCTGTCCTTACAAATGCGGATGGGCTTGATACTGATATTATTCAAAATATTGTGAATCAAATTGCTTTTTTGCGGGCACTCCCGACGCATAAATCCGCACAGCGACGTATTGTCCTTGTATCTTCCGGTGCTGTCGCTGCAGGACGAGCCGCCCTGCGCGATGTGAGTACCAAGGCACAAGAGGCAGATACACAATGCCTTGCTGGCAAGCAAGCTGCCGCAGCCATTGGACAAAGCCACCTTATGCATCGCTATACAACCGCTTTTGCAAAACACGGCCTTGCCACAGCACAAATTCTTTTGACGCGTGATGATGTGCGCTCGCGTCAGCGTTTTTTAAATGCACGCAATACCTTTGCAACGCTCTTGTCGTGGGGCGTTATACCCATTGTGAATGAAAATGATACTGTTTCCGTGCATGAACTGAAATTTGGTGACAATGACTGCCTTGCCAGTCTACTTGTCAATCTCGTAGAAGCAAACCTGATTGTTAATTTGACATCGGCACCCGGCGTCCTCGATAAGGATCCAAGCATTCACGCAGACGCGGCTGTTATGCCCTGTATCCCTTATATTCATAACCTTGACCTGAACGCCCTTTGCAGCAGTAAGACGCCTTCGGGGACAGGGGGGATGTATGCAAAGCTTTTAGCGGCGCGCCGTGTTGCACTTCTCGGTGTACCTACGCTTGTTTTGCCGGGACGTCAGCCGGATGTCATACGTTCTGTATTTCAACAAGAGACCCATGGCACTTGGATTTCTGCGGCGCCACATATTATATCACGGCGTAAGTTTTGGTTGGCGTATCAGTCAGAGCCAAGTGGCACTCTCTTTATTGATAAGGGCGCTGCCAGCGCCCTCGAAGAAAAAGGCGGGAGCCTTCTCCCTGTGGGAATTTATGCGATTGAGGGAAATTTCTCGCGAGGCGCCTTGGTACGTCTTGTCACACCACAACCCTCCAAGGACGATGTGCGCACCATTGGCCTTGGATTATGTAATTATTCCGCCGCAGAACTTAAACGTGTCATGGGACTTTCATGGGAAACCCAGCAAGAAAAAATACTTGCACAACTTGGAAATGCCTTGTACACAGAGGCTGTGCACAGAGATAATTTGCTTTTGTATTCAATGGTTAAACATGCCTAAAGAAAAAGTTTTATTGCATCAGGATTTTTATGAGTCAAAGTTTATTAGAGCAAACTTTGCGTGACACAGGTATACGCGCAAAGATGGCCGCACGCCAGCTCACACGGGCAAGTGCGGCAACAAAGGTAGAAGTTCTTCATAATCTTGCCACCCTTTTAGATGAAAGGCGAGCAGATATTCTTAAAGCCAATGCGAAAGATCGGGAGAGCGCTGTTGCTCAAAATATGGACAGCGCCCGTCTTGATCGCCTCACAATGACCCCCGCGATTATTGACGACATGATTGCTGCTTGTCATCAAGTGGCAGACCTTCCAGACCCTGTGGGCGCCATGATTAAGCAATGGCAACAGCCCAATGGTATCTTGGTTGGACGCATGCGTGTCCCCCTTGGGGTTATTGCCATGATTTATGAGGCGCGCCCAAATGTCACCATTGACGCCGCCATCTTGTGCATCAAAGCAGGAAATGCTGTGATTTTGCGCGGTGGTTCCGAAGCCTTCCATTCAAACGCCGCCCTTGCAGAATTGTTGCACAAGGCACTGCGTAGCGCAAGGCTCCCGCAAGAAGTTGCGCAACTGCTCCCAATGACAGAGCGAGAAGCTGTGAGTATTTTATGCAAGCTTCACGAATATATAGATGTCATGATTCCGCGCGGCGGCGAAAGCCTTGTACGCACAGTGTCAGAAGCGGCCACCATGCCTGTCCTCAAGCATTTTATGGGTGTATGTCATGCTTATGTCGATGATACTGTTGACTTAACGGCGGCGTGTAATATTATTCTCAATGCGAAGGCACAGCGCCCGGGTGTGTGCAATGCGTTGGAATGCTTACTCGTACATAAAGATGTTGCGGATACGTTTTTGCCCATGATTGTGCGCGCACTGGCACCTGCCAAAGTAGAGCTGCGCGCGTGCCCGCGCTCGCTTTCCTTACTTGGGGAGCATGCTGTTCCACAACAAGCAAGTGACTTAGGCCAAGAGTTTCATGCACTTGTTCTTGCAGTGTGTGTTGTGGACACTATGGACGATGCTTTGAATCATATTGCACGATATGGTTCAAATCATACTGAAATTATTTGCTCAAACAATTATACGAATACCATGCGCTTCATGCGAGAAGTGGACGCGTCTATGATTGGTGTAAATGTTTCCACTCGTTTTAATGACGGCGGACAGCTTGGCCTTGGTGCAGAAATTGGTATTTCTACTACAAAACTCCATTCCTATGGCCCGATGGGCGTGGAAGAACTCACGACAACGAAGTTTGTGGTGCTTGGCAATGGACAGGTGCGCGTTTAAAAATGTTGCAGTATTGTTTGTGCAAATAAACTTTTATGCAGATATACGCCGTAAATATTCGACATTGGTATGATGTTCATGCAGAGAATATTTACGGAGATGTCCTACATGGGGTCGCGTATCTTTCTGAAGATCGGCGGCAAAAAGTGGAGCGCTTCTTACAGAAAGATGACAAAGTCCGCTCTCTTGCGGCTGGCTTGCTCTTGCGCTATGTACTTGGGGATATTGCTATTTCCTATGGGAAATATGGCAAACCTTATGCGGAAAATGCAGATTTTTTTAGCATAGCCCATAGTGGTGACTATGTCGTCCTTGCGGTGTCTGCGTGGCCTGTAGGAATTGATGTAGAGGAGATTGTGCCCTTTGACGCAGATATGGTGCATACGTGTTGCACTGTAGAAGAAAGAACATGGCTTTCGCAGGAGAAAGCCCAGTGTTTTTATAAGCTTTGGACAGCGAAAGAAAGTATTATGAAGGCGACCGGTCGTGGTTTTGCCCTCAATCCTGCTGATATATGCGTTTTACCATTATGTAATGGGACGACTGTGAGCGCAGATGAGAGCCTGTGGCATCTATATTGGCACAGTCTTCCGCGTCATAAGCTATGCCTCGCAAGCGCCAAACCGCCTCTTTTTTCGCTCTCTTCTCCTGCCCCCTTTTTGCCTCCTTTTGCACCCCCATTTCCGGCATTGACATTTCTCAAGTATCACCACATTCTCAGTGTATTGATTTCGCGTGAAAGAGGAAGGAATATTACGGAGACAAAAAGCTGAAATGTGTATGAGGAACTTTTCCTGAAAAAAACTCCTCACACACAAACCACTCAAAACAAACAAAAAATATCTAAATAGAACTCTAACTTGCTTTGTGCTCAGCGTTCGTTGCACTTTCATCAGGCAGGTCAGGAGCAACATTGTCAGGAAAAATATATTTCCTCTCAAATTCATCCAAAGTCAAGGGCTTGTCAAAGAGATAGCCTTGTCCCTTTGTACATTTCATTTCCTTCAAACGTTCATACAAGTCCTCAGATTCAATACCCTCTGCCACAGTCTCAAGAATGCCAAGGTCATGACACATGCGCACCATGTTCTTGGCAACAATAAAAGCACGCTCAGAATGTCCTACATTGATGATAAAACCGCGGTCAATTTTTACCTCATCGAAGCGCGAGTCCGCAAGCGTGAGTAAGCTTGAATAACCGGAGCCAAAATCGTCGAGGGAAATTAAAAAATCCTCATTGGCGAATTTTTCAATGATTTCATTCATCTGTTGCATATTATCACCTTCGACCGTTTCGGTTATCTCAATGATAATACGCCGCGGATGCACTTCATACTTGTTACAAATTTCTCGAAAATTTTGTACAATTCCGTCTTGTTGCAAAGTACAACGAGAAATATTGACAGAAATACTCAAATCAGGATCATACCCATTGACGCGCCACTTATGCAGCGCCTTACAGATGCTTTCAAAAACAAAAGTATCCAGATAGTGAATAATTTCAAGTTTTTCATACAGAGGAATAAACTCGGCCGGCGACTCCATAATGTCAGCAAGCCCCCTCTTACGGATAAGCGCTTCGGCGCCGCCCAAAGCTCTGTTGTGCAAATAAAACTGTGGTTGCAAGACAACGAAAAACTTCTCAGTTTCTATATCCGCGCGCAAGGAATTGAGCAATATTGTTCTGTATTTCGCATTGTGGCTGTTGTTTTTATAATACTGCAACTTTGTATTATACATAAGGTTGTCGGCCTGCTCAATTTGTTGCGCGACATTTTGACAGTTCTCATTCCAAATAACACCAGTCGATACACTGAGTGTTGTGACTTCATCGACGCGAGCATGTAATTCTTTCGTCCGTTCTTGAAACTCTTCTTGAGAAACATTTTCTTGCATGACGATAAATTCATCGCCCCCAAGACGATAGGCATCCTTGCCAAAGACAGCGAGAAGCACACGCGCCATGGAGAGAATGAGTTTATCCCCTTCCGCGTGGCCTTGCTTGTCGTTGACTTCCTTCAAGCCATTGATGTCAAGATACATAATACCTAGGCTTTGAGGTGTTTCCAGCTCAAAGCGCTCTAAGAGAGCCGCATAGCTGTTTCTGTTTCTCAGCTTTGTGAGCCCGTCTTCATAACTGAGCTGGTTGAGCTTATCAATGAGAACAGTCTTTTCAAGGAAGTCTGACACGAAATTAGACACAGAGTGAATAAGTCCCGACGCACTCTTTTCGTATGAAGGATTGTCAAGGCCGATGAAGCCAAGAAATGTTCCGTCCTTATTGCGAAGGGCAGCGAGCATAACCGAGTCGACATTGTACATTTCGTGCATGGTGCGCAAGTCAGCGTTGAAAAACTTTTTACTACAACTTGGTGCATATATTTTTCCATACTTATCAACGCTTTTCAAGAGAACCTGAATGCTCTGCACAGGTATATGCTGAAAAACTTCCCCATGCGCTTCAATCCCTACTGCGCACCATTCATAGACGCACGTCAAAATCGTGCGACATTCCGAAATAGAAAAAATAAAACCGCGTGTTGCCCCATAAAACTCTGTCATAATCTGCAAGAGCTTGACGATGGATTCTTCTGGGCTTGCCTTTGCATACAGGGTTTGAACGCAGCGAAGCAAGGATTCCGTTTCTTGACGGCGAACCACTGTGTCTGTAATGTCCGTCGCAATAGTAATGCGCATTTTTCTATTGAGATACAAAGCTTTGTCAAGATATAAAAAATGCTTATCTAAAAGACGATTGTATATCTCGTGTTCATGCACCACATCAAAGTTGAGCACATGATTGCTGCAATACGCGCAAGGAGAGTCCCTTCCCTCAATGACTTCATAGCATTTTCTGCCATACAGTTCATCCAAGGAAGAAAGCGCAAACATTTCCAAGGCAGCGGCATTCATGTAGTGCAGCTCATATGTCTCAATATCAGCCACATATACAATATTTGGCGACTCATTTATGACTTGAAGAGCGACTCTTTTGTTTTCCATACTACTCACCGTTTCAACATATTTCATCGGTCGGTTTGAACTTTGCCTGCCTCATTAAACATCCACACGTAAATCACGAACATATGATAATAAAACGTCTTTTCCTTCAAACTTTGTACGAATAAAGGTCACTACGGTGGGCACTAAGTTCCCTTGCAGGTTCATATGCATCCACTCAAATGTATAAAATCCGTCCGCCAGAGCTTTATCAGCGCACGCAAAGGCCTTTTCATAGGAGGCTGTGCCACAGGGTTGCACCTCTGGACAAAATACAAACAAATCACCGGCATCATGAAATTCTTGCTTTGAGGTAATGCCAAGAATTGTGAGCATGTGGTGGTTGAAATACAAAGCCTCATCAGGTGTATCCCACAGGCCGACACCCAAGGGGCATTGGTCAAGAGCCAGCTGAAGGCACTTTGCATAACTGTCAAGCTCTTTGCGTAAGTTCACTTCACTTTGTAAGTCTTTCACAAAGTAATAATTAACTTTTTTCTTGCCCAAATCTGCATTGAACACTATGACTTCTGCAAGGAAAATCTCTTCGTTTTTTCTGGAAAACTGCATTTCAAACTTACAGTAACCTTCCGCAAAAGCTTTTTCATGATACTGCTTGAGCAAGTCAGAAGAGCGTCGCCCACATTTTTGATGATAAGGGAAAAACTCATAGGGACTGTGTAAAAACTGACGTTTGTCATTGATGCCAAGGAGGCTACGCATTTCTGTGTTACAGTCTACGACACGCTCTTCGTCCCATTGGATGACACCAAGGGGCACGGTGTTGAAGAGAATACTCTCCTTATCCACATATTCATGCCATTTTTTCTGCACCATGTGGTCTTGCGAGAGGTCGTGCCATACACAGAGTACATAATCGTTATAGAGCTTTACTGCTGTGATAGTGGCTGTGACGAAATCGTCATGCAAGCCCCTATGTGTCCACTGGAAGGTGTACTGCCCTTCTTCAAAGGCCACGCGCACTCCGTCGAAGAATTTTTTCACAGAATGTTCGCCGTTTGGCTGAAATTCGTCGATATTGTCAAAGAAGCGCTCAAGATATTCTTCTTTATTTTTCAGAAAAAATCTACGATAGGCAGCCACATTGCTGTCTACGAGGCGCATATTTCTATCCCACAAATCCATACCAAGTGGAAATGTTTGGAATATTTTGTGAGCAATCGGAGACAGAAGAAGGGTCGCCGTATCTGCGTCTTGATAGGACAGGCGCGCTGTCCCTTCAATAACAGAACCACGCACCCCTGAGCCAAAGGGCGTAAGGCGCCGTGCTTGGCACAATATAGTTACCTCACCAAGAAGAGGGTGAGCCCAGCGATAGCGCACGGGCTGAAACTGCTCTGTGAGGTGGGAAAAAAATCGTGTATTTTGCGAAATGAGACGGTCGAACCAATACTCGTAGCAATCACTCGGCGAAGTATGCTCTTCAAGACCAAGCAGGGAAAGCATGGTGTCGTCTGTAAACATCTCATGTTCTTCCATCATCTTGCCTGTTACAACGCCAGCAATGAAGCGCGTGACTATACGCCAGCACCCAAGACCACTCTGTTCAAGTATTTCTTCTTTTGCAAGAAGATTTAATTCAGATGACTGAAAACCTGCCGCCTTAATCTTCATGAAACACCCCTACGTAAAAAAAGCGCCGCTCATGGAAGGAACAAGAAAAACACACTTAAAACATGGAAAACTGATTGAATGGAAGCTCGTATAAAAGCTCAATATGCTGTGCGCTTAGAAACAATGAAGAAGCATGTACGCACACAGCACTCGTAGCACGACCATTCATAACCTGTTTTTGAAAGAAAAATCAAGCACTAGATGAAATAAAATATTATCATTAAAATCAATGTATTAAAAGATAATTTTCAGGGTTTAAATTTCTTTAGCCCCCCATGGTCATATATTTCAATAAAAATTGCTTATAAAATGCCGTGTAATCGTTCGTATCACCCCGCAGCTCCATATAGCAGCGCGGTGTATTAAAAGCGCCGCGCTCTTCCTTGGGCGTGAGTGTAATGCGCGCATCATTATACTGAAACACATTCGCCTCGATACGCTCAACGTTTGGCATATCTTTTAAAAATTTCACTAACTGTTCAAAGGAATAAGCTAAATCTTTTTTTTGCATGTTTACTCCACGGAAAATCTTGACTTATGTACAGAGCATTGTTATTGTCTTCGTAAGGAATCCGAGCTTGATTGGTATGGAGTCAAGCCAATGGGTATCAACCATCACTGTCTATTCCAGTGAACCTTGCTGCCTCCCCTCACTTGGAAAGGATTTCGGTGTGTGTTTTGGCATAGTACCGTCTATTCTTTTACAAGTCGTGTGGCGCTCTTCCCTCCCCCTTTTTTTGTGGGATGGCATTGCGTTCGCGTACAGGAGGTTTCCCCCTTATGAGTTCATCGTATACAGGAAAATTATTACGTGTCAATTTGACTGATGGGACACTTGTCACAGAAGCTCTTGACAAGGATATGGCCGTAAAGTTCGTCGGTGGGCGTGGCCTTGGCACGAAGATGCTCTATGACGACGGCGTCGCATCAGTTGACCCTCTCTCCAAAGACAATAAGCTTTTCTACCTCACAGGCCCCATGACGGGCACAGCTTCCCCCACAGCAGGCCGTTATATGGTCGTGACAAAATCCCCTCTGACCGGAATGATTGCTTCGTCCAATTCGGGCGGCCTTTGGGGCGCCATGCTCAAGTATGCGGGTTGGGATGGCATCATCGTCGAAGGTGCGTCTGCGACCCCTGTTTATTTGAACATCCGCGATGATGTTGCCGAACTTTTGCCCGCAGATGAGTACGCAGGTATGAAGTCTGAGACTGTGGACGACCTTTTAAAAGAAAAGCATGGCAAGTGTTCTGTGCTTTGCATTGGGCCTGCTGGTGAAAACAAGTCCCTTCTTGCATGTATTATGAATGATAAGGACAGAGCCGCAGGTCGTAGTGGTGTGGGTGCTGTCATGGGCAGTAAGAACTTGAAAGCCATCACTGTCGCTGCCAGCAAGCGTTCTGTCGCTGTGGCTGACATCGACGCTCTCAAGGCTGCGTCTGCCGAAAGCAATGCGATAATTAAAGAAAATGGTGTCACAGGCCAAGGCCTGCCCACATTTGGCACGGCTGTTCTTGTAAACATTATCAATAATATTGGAACATTCCCTACACGCAACTGGCAGGAATCCTACTTTGAGCAAGGCGAAGATATTTCCGGTGAAAACTTGAAAGAAAATCATATCGTCAAGCAAAGTTTCTGTCATCGCTGCCCGATTGGTTGTGGTCGTGTCATTAAGATGGGTGAAAAGATTGTGGGTGGCCCTGAATACGAACCCATCTGGGCATATGGTGCTAACTGCGGCATCAACGACCTTGCTGCCATCAACGAAGCAAACTTCTGGTGCAACGAATATGGCCTTGATGCTATCTCGACACCGTGCACCATCGCCGCTGCCATGGAGCTTTATCAGCAGGGCCTCATCTCTGAGGAAGAGTGCGACGGCATTCCTCTTGTCTGGGGTGAAGGTAGGGTCATCATTGAATGGACAAAGCGCATGGGTGAGGGCAAGCTGCCTCTTGCAAAACTCATGGCGGACGGAAGCTATCGTTTATGCGAGCACTATGGGCGTCCTGAGCTCTCCATGAGCGTTAAAAAACAAGAATTGCCTGCTTATGACGCTCGTGGCATTGAAGGTATCGGCCTGACCTATGCCACAAGCAACCGCGGCGGTTGCCATGTTCGTGGTTATACTATCGCCCCTGAAGTTATCGGTTTGCCAGAGCAACTTGACCGTACAAGCACTGAAGGAAAAGCGTTTTGGTGCAAAATCTTCCAAGATTTAACCGCAGTTATTGACAGCATGGGGCTGTGCCTGTTCTCCTCCTTTGCTCTTGGCGCACCGCAATATGTGAATATGCTCAATGCTGCAACGGGTACACAGCATACTGTGGAATCTCTCCTCGAAGCTGGCGAACGCATCTATAATATAGAGCGTCTTTTCAATAAAGCTGCCGGCATGAAGCCCGAAGACGATTGCCTCCCCAAGCGTCTTCTTGAAGAGCCTATCCCCAATGGTCCATCAAAGGGAATGGTTAACAAACTCAGTGTGACATTGCCTCAGTACTATGAGGCGCGTGGGTGGGTAGATGCCTTCCCCACAGAGGAGACTCTGAAGCGTCTTGACTTACTCTAAACACTGAAAAACACGCTTGTATGAGGGGGGAAGAGCCGCTTCTCCCCTCATACTTATTTGAGAAAAATATGATTGAAGTGCGTCTTTTTGCCACCTTTCGTGAAGGTCGAGAAAAAATTGTCATGCTTGACGCTGAGGCATATGACACTGTTGCCAGTGTGTTACAGCACCTTACTATTGATGCGAAGGATGTTGCTATTTGCCTTGTGAATGGTTTTCACACAAATCATACTGCTTCCATTAAGGACGGCGATGTGTTGGCACTCTTTCCCCCTGTGGGTGGCGGCTAAAATGCTGAGGCGACTATGATGCTGAGGCGACTAAAATGCTGAGGCGGCTAAAATGCTGAGGCGGCTATGATGCTGACACGTTTCGCGCGCCAAGAAGCTCTGTCCTTTATGCAGTACTCTGGCAGTACAACACAATCCGGACAAGAGCGGCTCCGCGCCGCTCATGTGCTGGTGATTGGCGCCGGCGGCCTTGGTTGCCCCGTACTAACCTATCTTGCATGTGCGGGCGTGGGTGTCATAACTGTCATTGACGATGATGTGGTGTCAGTGACGAATTTAAATCGCCAGTTCCTCTATGGTGTGGCGGATATTGGCAAGAGCAAGGTGGCGTGTTGTGCGCAACATTTTTCATCTCACTATGATGATGTGCGTGTTCTTGCGCAAAAACACAGACTTTACGCCGACAATATTGCAGAACTCACCCGTGGTGCAGATGTTCTTGTGGATTGTGTCGACAACATGGAAACGCGTTTTATTGTGAACGATTATGCTGCTGCACACAATATTCCTCTTGTGGAAGGGGGTGTTGACGGCCTTTATGGTTTTTGTTTGCTTATGCAAAATATGCCCGATGCGGAAGGTGCGTGCTTGCGATGTATGAGTGTGCCTATGGCAGAACAAAAAAGTCCCTCTGTTTTGAGTACAACGACAGGAGTGATTGGCGCGCTTCAAGCGCAGCTTTGCATTCAAGCTTTACTTGGCAAGGCAGCGCAGGCACACAACAAAATATTTCATTATGACGGATATTCTCTTGAGTGTGAAGCCGTACAAATACAACAAAATCCGAACTGTATCACATGTCATAAAAAAATTTTATAAAAAGGCATTTTTTTGTTTTTTTTTGAAGAGAAATTGCGTATGAAGGGGCATTCAGGGTTTTCAAAGCATTGCGAGTTCCAATGAGATTTAAGATTGATTTTCCAAGGTATTTTAAGCGCATTCATTTAAAAGACTATCTGCCTCAAGAAACAGTTTTCTTTTTAGAAAAAGCACTTACGGGCGAACACGCCTCCATCACACAGCCGTTGCCACAAGCATATGACACGACATGTGACACACTGGGGCACGCGTCGGGAAAAAGTTTACTGCAAAAACATCAGCTCTATCCTTATACAGAGCTTGAAAAGGCGGAAAAGCGCCTTCATGCTCTTGTGCAAACGAAATTTCCGGAAGGTATGCGCTCGTCGGACTTTGTACAGCGTATTCACGATGTCAACGAAGCGCTCACCACCCATAAGGATTTTTCCGCTGACATGCTCAAGGCATACCTGCACGACGATGAAGCCTTTTATCAAGAGCAGGCAGAGCGCAGTTCGGAATTTTCCTTCATGTGTTACTTTTTGGCACATTTTTCCTTCCTGCCTTTTTTTGTCCAAACCCGAGAACACCTTGCGCAAAGCAAGGTGTGTCATGACATGGCGTACGACGAAAAAATTTGGCCGCACGGGCACTGTCCCTATTGTGGCTCCCCTGCCCTACTCTCTTATTTGACGGAAAAGGAAGGCAAGCGCATGAATGCCTGCTCCACCTGCCTTGGTATCTACAGAGTGCCGCGCATTCAGTGTCCTTATTGTCTTGAGGAAAAGCAAAGTAAACTCACATATTTTACGTCTGACACGGACGCTGACTGTCATGTGAGCTTGTGTAAAAAATGTCAGCTCTATATCAAAATCGTGGACATGCGCGAACACGAAGTATTTGCACCGCATGCGCTTCTTGATGATTTTGCAACACTCACCCTTGACATTTTGGCCGCACAGCAGGGCGCAGAAAAAGGGGCATTGTCCTTATGGCTGCAATAAATGCGCAAGATTTTGTCACCTGTACGGCTTTGCGACACAAGGCAGGTGAAACGCATAGCATCAATGAGATTGTGAGCCTTGAGGTACCTGTCCCTTTTACGTATGAGTGCACTGTGGGGAGTCAGCGCTTTGCAGGGCAAGCCTCCCTTTATGCCTTTCCGGAAAAGCTCAAGGAGCTGATTCTTGGGCATACTGTGCTTGATATTCTGCCTCCGCTCATTGACGAAACACTCTCCTATCGTTTTGATGATGGCGACATGCCACATCTGACGCTGACTGCGGATGCAGCATCACCAGATTCGCTTGACACTGCACCGACGCCGCCATTTACGGAGCCACTCATGACCATGCCAGAGCTTATCAGCACTATGGACAGTGTGCTCAAAGCCTCTGGCAAGTGGGATGGGACAGGCTGTTTTCACAGGGCAGCGCTCTATTATCCTCTAAGCAGAGGCATTCTTATGGCGGAAGACATAGGTCGTCATAATTGTCTTGACAGACTGCGAGGGCATTGTCTTATGCGTAAGCTTCCGCAATCGCTTTTTTTAAATAAGTGTTTCCTTTTTATTACTGCGCGTATAACAGCTTCTATGTATGCAAAAATATATAAATCTGGCATACGCACTATTGTCAGCCGTGCGGCTATTACGAGCACGGCCTATGCCCATGCACAAAGAGACGGCTGTACTCTCGCCGCCTTTTGTCGTCCGCAAAATGCGCGGGTGACGCTTTTTCACAATGGCATGAAGAGTATTGCCACATAAAATAGATAATGAATACTGTACAGAACAGAACAGAACAGAACAGAACAGAACAGAACAGAACAGAACAGAACATTACAAATTTCCTCACGACGATGGATTGCGTTTCTACAGAAGTTTTTCTGGCGTCATCGTCGTGCGGAAAGTGACTATCATATAATATATAACAAGGAATATGTTCATGAGTATTTCTAGACGAAGCTTTTTAAAGATGGGAGCTGTCGCTTCTGCTCTTGGCGTCACAGGTTTGGGCGCAAGCTTCAAACCTCTTGTGGCGAAAGCCGCAGAAGCCAAACTGCAATGGACAAAGCTTACCACCTCCGGCTGCTGTTTTTGTGCGGGGGGCTGGGGGCGCCTCGTACATACGGGTGACAAAGCCAAGGGGCATGCCACCGACAGAGCTGTGAATATAGAAGGTGATCCGGATCATCCAATCAACCAAGGAAGCCTTTGCGCAAAGGGGGCGGCGTCTATTCAGGTATCAGAGAATGACGCGCGTCCTAAATCCCCCTTATATCGTGCTCCCAATAGCACGGAATGGACGCCTGTGACATGGGAATGGACAATCAAGGAGATCGCCAAACGCGTGAAAAAGACGCGTGACGAAACATTTACGTTGAAAAATGACAAGGGCGACGTGGTAAATCGTACCCTTGGCATGGCTTCCTTTGGTTCTGCGGCGCTCGACACAGAAGAATGTTGGGCTTTACAAGCGCTTATGCGTTCGCTTGGGCTCATTTATATTGAGCACCAAGCGCGTCTCTGACACAGCTCCACTGTTGCGGCTCTGGCAGAGTCGTTCGGACGCGGTTGCATGACCAACCACTGGGCAGATCTTGAAAATGCCGATTGTGTTCTCATTATGGGATCAAATGCGGCAGAAAACCATCCAATATCCTTTAAATGGGTCATGAAGGCACGCAAAAAAGGCGCAAAAGCCATCCACGTTGACCCACGCTATACGCGCACATCCGCTCGCTGCGACAAGCATGCCCATATCCGTTCAGGATCGGACATCGCTTTCCTTGGCGGTCTCATCAAGTATATCTTGGACAACAAGCTCTACTTTGAAGAATATGTACGCAATTATACAAATGCATCCTTCCTTGTAAACGAAGAATTTGCCTTTGAAGAAGGTGTGTTCTCTGGTTATAATGCGGACAAGCGCGCATATGACAAGTCCACGTGGTCATTCCAATTGGACGAGAAAAAAGTTCCCATGCGTGATAATTCCTTCAAAGACCCTAACTGCGTGCTCAACATCATGCGCAAGCATTATGCCCGTTACAACTTAGACAGAGTGTCTGACATGACAGGCGTTTCCAAAAAGGATCTTGAAAGCATTTATGCACTGTACGCCGCCACAGGCAAGCCCGACAAAGCTGGGACTATCATGTATGCCATGGGGTGGACGCAACACACATATGGTGTTCAAAACATTCGTACCATGGCCATTGTACAGCTGCTCCTTGGTAATATTGGCATCGCTGGCGGCGGCGTCAACGCCCTGCGCGGCGAGTCCAATGTGCAAGGTTCCACTGACCAAGCGCTGCTGTCGCACATTTATCCCGGTTATTTACCGGTGGCGAATACGACTCATGTGGATTTTGACACATACTGCAAAAAGACGACACCTGTTTCTCATGACTCCATGAGCACGAACTGGTGGCAACATCGTCCTAAGTATGCGGCAAGCTTTATCAAGAGCATGTATCCCAACCAAGAAGTAAAGGACGCCTTCCAATACTTCCCGCGCGTGGATGCAGGTGTCAAGATGACGGATTATTTCTGGATGAGCATTATCAGCCAGATTAACAAGGGAAATATCAAGGGACTTTTTGCATGGGGCATGAATCCCACCTGCGGCGGCCCTGATGCCAATACGGCGCGTGATGGCTTTGCAAAGCTTGACTGGCTCGTCAATGTCAACCTCTATGAAAATGAAACGTCCTCTTTCTGGAAAGGTCCCGGTCAAAATCCGAAAGACATTGGCACAGAAGTCTTCTTCTTGCCATGTGCGGCCTTCAATGAAAAGGAGGGGTCTGTAGTTAATTCCGGTCGTTGGATGCAGTGGCGCTATGCCGGTCCAAAGCCTCTTGAAGGCACGCAACCTGACGGCGAAATGATTTACTGGTTGGCGGAAGAGCTGCAAAAGCTCTACGCAGAAGAAGGCGGCGCATATCCTGAGCCTGTGCTCAATCTGGGCATCGACATGTGGGCAGAAAACCACTTATTCTCTGCCACAAAGGTGGCAAAGCTCATGAACGGCTACTTTGTGAAGGATGTGCAAATCGGTGATAAGCTTTATAAGGCAGGCACGCAGGTGCCCAACTTCCTTGTGTTACAAAACGACGGTTCCACAGCCAGTGGTAACTGGTTGCATGGCGGTTCATGGCCAGAAGCCGGCAATATGATGGCGCGCCGCGATTCAAGCCAGACAGATATGCAAGCCAATGTAAACCTTTACCCCAACTGGTCCTTTGCGTGGCCTGTAAACAGACGTATTGTGTACAATCGTGCGTCTGTGGATGCCAAGGGACAGCCATACAATAAGAATAAAGCCGTAGTGCAGTGGCAAGACGGCAAATGGGTGGGCGATGTTATCGACGGCGGCGGCGGCCCCGGTGCGCGTCATCCCTTCATCATGCGCACCAGTGGCATGGGCACACTCTTTGGGCAAGGCCTCGCCGATGGCCCCTTGCCGGAATACTATGAGCCTATGGAAAGCCCGCTGACAGAACACGCTTTCTCAAAGCAATTCAACAGTCCTGTGGCCTTCATCATGGAAAATGCGAAACTTTCGACCAACAGAAAGGAGTTTCCTTTCATCGGCACCACGTATCGCGTGACAGAACACTGGCAAACAGGCCTCATGACGCGTCGTATGTCGTGGCTTGTGGAATGTGAACCGCAGCTCTTTGCGGAAATCAGTCCGGAGCTTGCAAAGTTGCGTGGCATTGCCAATGGCGATAAGGTGAAGCTCACATCCATTCGCGGTGAGCTTATCGCAGTAGCCATTGTGACAGAACGCTTAAAGCCCTTTGTTATTGATGGCAAGCCTGTTCATATGGTGGGCTTCCCGTGGCACTTTGGCTGGCTCAATCCTAAGGATGGCGGCGATTCCGCGAACTTGCTGACACCGGCAGTGGGCGACCCCAATGTGGGCATTCCCGAAAGTAAGGCATTCATGGTCAACATCGAGAAGGTGGATTAGTATGAAAGCGTTTTTTATTGACTTGACATTGTGTACCGCGTGCCGAGGCTGCCAAGTGGCCTGCAAACAGTGGAAGGACTTACCCGCAGAGCAAACGCATAACTGGGGCTCACATCAAAACCCCAAGGAACTGTCGGGCATCACATACAAGCTCGTGCACTTCACAGAATTGCCGGGCAAAGACGGCAACCGAGTGGATTGGGTTTTCTTTCCCGAGCAATGTCGTCATTGCATAGATCCTCCGTGCATTTATGCCATGGAGGATGTGGAAGGCGGCGCTATCCATGATGAAGAAACAGGCGCTGTTATCTTTACAGATAAGACGAAGGACGCAAGCTATGAAGATACGCGCAGCTATTGTCCTTATGACATTCCGCGTCAAAATGCCGCACAGGAAATTGTCAAGTGCGACATGTGCAACGACCGTGTTCACGAGGGTAGATTGCCTGCGTGCGTGCATACGTGCCCCACAGGCGCCATGACTTTTGGCGATTATGACGAGATATACGCTCTTGCTGAGAAAAGATTGCAGGAAGTTTTACCAAGCTTCCCCGAAGCGACTCTTGGCGATCCGGACTCTGTGCGTGTTATATATCTCTTCCCGCGCGATCCTGCGGCTATCTTCCCCAAGGCTGTGGCGAGCGCTACGCCCGTCACACGTCGTGGGCTTTTTGCCATGTTTACCAAAGGACGTAAGGCTGTCAGCTAACAGGCCTTTGAAAAAGCACCATCTGCGGCGTCAAAATACAAATGCAGATCGCTTATGTATGTCCGTATACACGGCGCGCCCTGCATTTGTATTTTTCCTTGCATCTGGCACTTTTTGAACAACCTGTTAAGCAGACATAGTACTGCTTGCACTGCACGAGAAAAGTTATTATATTGACTTTTCTCGTGCATTTGCATTTTTTTTTATAGCAGGTGACATCCAATGAAATTCCGAGATAAAACCAAGGACGCTCTTGAGGAGTCCTTGCTTAAATTGTTGCAAATGCAAGGGGTTGGTACTGCATTATCCGCAAGCAAAGAAGTTTCGTGTGTGCGTAAATATGCAAAGCTTACCCATGAGGATGTCGTTTTTTTGATGTCGGCGCCAATCTTCGTAACTATACTCGCGCTGTGTTAGAAAATTTTCCAGACAGCACGCACATTCACTGCATTGGACCGGGAAAAGCAACCTTTGAGGTACTGACAAAGAATGTCAACGCTTCACCATACAATCTTGCGTCTCGTGTTCGCATGAATAATGTAGGCTTGAGCAGTCAAAACCAGAGAGAAAACTCTATTATAATAATAAAAACAGTAGCTTAGCGTCTCTTCGTAAAAGGCGTCTCGACCATTTCAACATTCACTTGAACAAGGCTGAAGAAATTACTCACTATTTCGCGTTCTGGATACTACTATGAGCATACAGGTGAAAGTCAAACCCCTTTCAAAAAAATCTTTTAGACTTTACAAGGCACTAAGCACTCACCCCGCGCGGCCTTCACCTGCTTCCAGAGAGGCTCTCCCCACGAGCTTGCATTGTTTTCTCGCTGTGGCAGCACCTTGACATCATGCACGACCTGCCCTTGACGCACGCTGACAGTGACTTCCTCACCACTTTGGAGCGCACGAGGACAGAAGGAGGCCACAAAGCTCGCCGCATCCTTGACATGTTCTTCTGTCCATGCACCGAGAGGGCGCGCGACAGCAAGAGGCCCCGCAAAGTCACGCACGCGAAAAACGCGATCTGTCGGTTCTGCCAAGGCTTCCAGTTGCGCATTATTCGACGCATTGCGCCCAATACACAACCA
>CAYJGA010000001.1:0-17772 GCA_964369255.1 uncultured Desulfovibrionaceae bacterium | reverse complement strand
TGCTCCCCTGCCACATGCTCTGACCAATATTGCCGCCCTGTTTGGGCAAGGTGCATATGCGCAGACCCTGCATGGGGCACATGTTTCAAAACCTTTAAGTAGCGCGCAGCGTTTTCTTGCTCTGTCAAGCGACAGCCCCCCGCAGGCGTGGGAATATCCGCATCCTCTATACCATACTCTTTTGCAAGTCGCATTTGATCCTTACGACCACGCCCATGGATGGCGTGCAACTTGTCCCTGTTCACAAGCCCAGACAGTTCCGCCTGTGTGGGCGCCAGTAACTGTGCAGAAAGAGGACGCAGCAGCTCTTCCTTAAGGCCGCTTTCACGGCGAATAATATTCAGCGTGTCCTTTCGCTGCGACATGGGGCGCTGTCCTATGACCTCACCGGAGACGACACAGGAAGCACCATAATACTCCAACAACTCCTTAACATGACGCATCATCAATATTTTGCAATCCACACAAGGATTTAAATATTTCCCGAAGCCGTGCTCAGGGCCAGTGCGGAGCATATGTACAAACTGTTCGCCCACGTCCATAGTATCTATATCGACAGCAAATTGACGCCGCCATGTGGGCAACATCTGTCCTTTACCAAAGAAGGGTGAAACAAAGTGTATGCATTTTACTCGTAGGCCTTGAGCCTCCAAAGTTTTTACAGCAAGGATACTATCCAGCCCACCGGAAAAAAGCGCTATGGCGTCATATGTTTTCTTCATGCAGGGTTGTATAATGCTTCCTTTACGTCAGCGCAAGCACAATCTTGCTGTTCATCCTTGGTCACATGCTCCAGAACATAGGTCTCATCTGACATAAGTTGATCTAGAAACTCCGCAATAAGTAAGGGTTTTGCAAAATAGTAGCCTTGAGCAATGTCACAATCAAGGTCTCTCAACCATGATGCTTGGTATGCTGTTTCTACACCTTCCGCCACCACGAGCATATCAAGGTGTTTTGCCATGAGGATAGTATCTTGCACCACAACCTTGCCGCGGAAGTTTTCGTCACAAACGTCCAAGAAGGCTTTGTCAAGTTTTAATACGTCGGCCTGCATGCTGCCCAAACGATTTAAGGACGACACCCCTGCTCCAAAATCGTCAATGGAAATAGAAAAGCCAAGGGCTTGAAAATCGTGTATCTTGCTTCCGGCAAAATCTTCACACATGGCGCTTTCTGTGATTTCAAGCTCAATCATGTGCGTGGGGACTTGATAATAATCCGCAATCATCTTAAGGCGTCCCACAATGGACGGTTCCAGCATAGAACGGCTTGAAATATTGACAGAAAGAACCTTTTCTTGCAAATAATCTCCGTATTCTTGGATAAATTCACAAACCTTTGTAAAAACGTAGACATCAAGCTTGTGGATAAAACCATTTTCTTCAAAAACAGGAATAAAGGCCGAAGGATAAAAAACGTCTCCGGATGCTGTCTTCCAGCGCACAAGAGCCTCGGCGCCTTTGAGCTTTAATGTTTTGAAGTCAACCTTAGGCTGGAAAACAATGGAAAACTCATTGTTATTGAGAGCGTTTTCCATGCTATAGGTGATTTTTAAACGCGTACTGTAATGCTCAAGCAAAAGCTCATCAAAGGAATAGACCGTTGTGACATGCTCCTTTTTACCTTGATTGCGCGCCACATTAGCTCTGTCTATCATGAGATAGACTTGCTCTTGGCAATTTTCAATGCAATAAATCCCCACAGAGAGTGTCAGAGGATAGCTTTCTCCAAGCGATCGTAATACTTGCGGAACGACTTTTTCGTTAAGAATTTCTAAAAGCGCATCAGGCTCCATACGGCGACGCAAAATAAGAAAGTTATCTGCATAAGGACGCGTCAAAATGCCACGACGTCCTTTCAGATGCGTTTCCAAAGTTTTGGATAAATTTTGTAAAATTTCTGTGGCTGTGTCGTAGCTGTAGTGGTTGGTAATCCCCTTAAAGGAGTCAATATCCACAGAGATAATGTCAAACTCGCAGCATTCCGCCTTCTTCATCATCTTGATAACTTCGGCCTCAAAAAAGGAATATGTCATAAAGCCGGACAGGCTATCAAAGCGTAAGGCATCAAGCACAGCCATTTTTTTCTTGCCTTGCAAGTTGTGGATCGTCAGTGCAAAAACCAACATGATGATTAACAAGACGATGGCAATCTCAGAGCGATGCATATACAGAAAATCCAAAAACGTGTATGATGGGAGAAAATCCAGCGTGTGACGCGCAAGTACTTCGTCAAATTCACCCGGGTTGACATAGTCGAAGATAACATTGAATACGTCTACATAAAGTGGGTCAAGCTTGCGTGACACAAAAAGGCGGAAGGGTAAATTTATTTGATTCCCAAAGGTGAAGAGCGTATCTCCAAAAACCGAGTTTAAATAGGTCAACGCCGTACTTGTCAACAACATCGAGTCAATATGCCCCTCTTTGTAGGCGATGATAATGTCGTCAAAAGAAGCATAGTATTTGATGCTGGCATGGGGATATTCTTGCAATATGCTTGCTTTATCAACAGAAACATAGCGTAGGGTGCCAATATTACGCTTTGTACTTTGAAAATTAGGGATACGTGCATTTTCCTTAGACGTAATCAGCATGAGGGGTCTGTGGAAATAGGCCTCTGTGCGTCTATAGTGCACGCGTTCGTGGTCATAGTTGCCAAGTAGACCTAAAAGCAAGTCGAAGCTTTCGTGATATTCTTTAGGGTCTGCGAGAGCATAAGGAATATATTTGACTTTAAAACCATAGCGATCCGCCAATAAGTTAAATATTTCCACTGCAATGCCTTGAGGGTCACCCTGTGCATTGGTATATTGAAAGGGCATATGTCCGCGGTTATAGCCCACAGTAAATGTTTTACCTTTAAGCGCAAGCATCTCTTCCTTCGTCAAGTCGCGGCGTGTGATGTTGCGGTTATAGTATTGCAAAAAAAGTTCAGGTAATAAGCCGTTGTCTGCGGTGATTGTTGCTTGATATACTGTGTCTAAAGCCTCTTTTAAGATGTGATTATGCTGTCGATATGTTAAAAAATATTCATAACGCTGCAAGCTGATGATAGAGTCATGGTTTTGAAATGTATCAGACAGACTTGATACAAGGTAATAGTCCGCCTGCAAGGTGTGGTAGTCTAGATGATTGCCACGAACATAGGTCACTTCGATGTTGTGCTCTTCACAGTATTTGTCGAAAATTGGTTCTAGAATACTGTCATGATAGGACGCAACTGTTTTCCCATGCACAATATTAGGGTCGTTGTAATATCCATAATCCGTGCCTTTGGCCACGAGCAGAACCTGTGCGCTCCCAAAGGGAGTGTCGCCAAACAAAAAGCTTTCTGCCCGCGTTTTATCATGCATCATAGGGACGGCAACGTCTACCTGACCGGCATGCAACGCTTTGAGCAGTGACGGACTATCAGGAAATGCTTCAAAGCGAAATTCGTATTGAGAAAAATTTTCCATCCGCCGTAAAAGCTGATAGATATAACCGCGATTGCTGGAAGCGTTCAAGTCTTTTGCAAAGCCAAATCCCGGAATATATCCAAATGTGATGATGCCCCCTAGTGGGTGCAATGCAAGAGGGTCGGTGGCAGAGGCGGAAAGTTCATGAGATACATCAACATCTGTCATGATGCCATGCGATATTGTATGCGATGCATGTAGCACACATACAAGGCAGAAAAAGACACGCATAAATCTTTTCATAGAAACATCCAACTTTTAAAAAGGCCAATAAGCAGATTTTGGCAAAAGAGCACATTCTGTGCTTCTCACCTAAATTTGTGCATAAAGCATTATTTTACATTTGTCAAAATGACGCTGTCACATCACTATAAAATATATTTAATAATTTAAGTCTGTTGAAATGAAATATTTATGTTTTTTTAAAAAACAGTCAATAATACTAAATTGTTAAACTTTTTTATGAGAGACAGGGACGTCATTTTTCAGCGACGTCCCGTAAAGTTTTTCTTTACCTATGACGCGTCAAGTAGGACAAATTTTTTCTTTGTGATAAAATAAATAAGTATATCCTCTGGTTCAAGGGGTTTTGAGAAAAAGTAGCCCTGTGCAGTATCGCACGAAAGACTGCGCAACCACTCTGCCTGTTCGAAGGTCTCCACACCTTCAGCTACCACACACATATTCAAGTGCTTTGCCATGAGGATGGTATCTTGCACAACAGTCCTGCCCCGCGCATTATTATCACAAACATCTAAAAATGCTCTGTCAAGCTTTAAGACATTGGCCTGCATGTTACCGAGGCGGTTCAAAGAAGAGACGCCCGCCCCAAAATCGTCAATAGAAACAGAAAAACCCATAGTTTGAAAATCTTTAATTTTATTGAGTGCGAAGTCTTCACACATGGCGCTTTCCGTAATTTCAAGCTCAAGTAAACTTGGTGAAACTCCATGCTCATCAGCAATCATCTTTAAGTGTCCCACGATGGAAGACTCAAGCATGGTTCTGCTGGAAATATTGACAGAAATACTCTGCCCTTTCAGATGTCTGCTATATTTTTGAAGAAATTCACATGTTTTTGTAAAAACATAAATATCAAGCTTATGAATAAAACCGTTTTCCTCAAAGACAGGGATGAATGCAGACGGATAAATGATGTCACCCGAGGCTGTGTGCCAGCGTACAAGCGCTTCGGCTCCCTTCACCCTTAATGTCTCAAAATCCACCTTTGGTTGAAATACGAGCCGAAATTCGTTGTTTTTAAGAGCACTTTCCATCCGATATGTAATGTTAATACGTGCATCGTAGTATTCTCGCAATGTGTCATCGAATATGTAGACGGTGTTTTTGCACTCATGCTTGCCCTTCGTGCGTGTGATATTTGCCCTGTCTACCATAATAAAGGCGTCTTCTTGGCGATTTTCTATGGGATAAATACCCACTGACAATGTTAAAGGATAGTTTTCTGTAAATAACTTACTGAGTTCTGGAATGACTTGCTCATCTAAAATAGCTTCTAGCTCGTCAGGAGAAATGCGCCTGCGGAAGATGAGGAAGTTATCCACAAAGGTACGGGTAATAAGTCCATGCTCGCCCTTCACGTATTTATCCAATGCGTGCGACATGGTGCGCAGCATTTCATTGGCTCTTTCATAGCTATAATGCGTTGTAATGACATCAAAGAGGTCAATGTCCACAGAGATAATATCATATTCCCCGTCTTCGATTTCCTTCATTTTTTGCGTCATTTCAACTTCAAAAAAGGAGTAGGTTAAAAAGCCGGAAAGTGTGTCGTAGCGAGTCGCATTGAGCACAGCCATCTTTTGCCTGCTTTGTAGGGTATATACAGTGAAAATATATGCCCCAAACAAGACACAGATTGCCGCTAAAATCTCGTAGCGATACCTCTGTAGAAAATCACGAGGAGACAGAGTTGGTACAAACTTTAAGGATTGCTGGAAGAAAATTTCGTCAAACTCACTGGGTGATACATAGTCAAAAATGACATTAAATACATTCACATAGGCAGGGTTGAGTTTGCGAGAGATAAAAAGCTTAAAAGGAAGTTGGATGTTGTTGCCAAAGGCGAATAAATCATCACCCAGCATGGCGTTGAGGTAGGTTAAACCTTTGTCTGTGTATAAGAGGGCGTCTATATATCCATTTTTATAGTCGCGAATCATTTCCTCCAAGGAAACGTATACGGAGATATTCGCTTGAGGATATTCGTCGAGGACGTCAAAAAGGTCGACGGATATATATTGCAGCATCCCTATATTTGATGGTGTATTGCGGAAGTTGCCCGTCTGCATTTTTGTTTTGGAGGTGATAAGGAGAAATGGATAGGAGGCATAGGCTTCTGTATCCCTGTAAAATTCGCGTTCGTGGGCATACGCTCCCATCAAAGAAATTAAAAAATCAAAACTTTCATGATATTCATCGGGGTCATTCAAGGAATATGGCACATATTTCACCCTAAAACCATAACGCTGCGCCAGCAAGTTCATAAGTTCCACAGTAGCGCCGTCTGGCTGACCATGCGAGTTCATATACTGTAAGGGGGCATGATCTTCAACGTAGCCCACTGTGAACGTTTTTCCGTTGAGGAGTGCCATTTCTTCCTGTGTCAAGTCGCGACGAGTCAAATTTGTTTTGTGATACTTCATAAAGAGCTCTGGTAAGAGCGCATCGTCCGCAATAATTGCTTTTCTATATACGGACTGTAAATAGCGCTGGAGGCCAAGAGAATCTGAGCGAAAGGCAAGGTAATAGTTTCCTTGGTTTAAGGTGAGCACAGAGTCGTGTTCTTGGAAATTACCAGCCAAGCTTGTAATCAAGTAATAATCTGCGTCTAAGGTATGATAGTCGAGCATTTCCCCGCGAACATATGTGACGTCAATGTTGTTTTGCTTACAATATTCATTAAAAGCAGGTTCGAACACACTTTCGTGATAGGACGCAACAGTCTTGCCATGAACTTCTGATTTGTCGTGATAATACCCATAGTCGACACCTGGCGCTACAAGCATCATTTGTGCTGTGCCTACAGGGTCATGGCTAAAGAGATACTTTGCTTCACGCGCCGGTGTTTTTGCCAAGGGGACAGCAACATCAATGTCGCCCTCGTCCAGTGCTTTGAGCAGTGCTTCTGAGTTTGGGTAGGGCGTAAAGGAGAAGTCGTAGCGAGAAAAGCTTTCCACACGTGTCAAAAACTGATGGATATAGCCCCGCGAGCTGGCAATGTGGAGGTTGCGCAGAGAAAAGCCGTATCCGGGGATGTAGCCGAAGTTAATGACAGACCCCGCAGGCAAGTGTCGGTCCGCAAAGCTGAGTGTACAGGAGAAAGGTATAAACAATACCAATAAGATACATACTCTTAATAGGCTTTTCATAAGAACTCCCCAAGAACCTGCTCGTCGTTCAAAGTCACACGGTTAGTCGAAAAGTCATGAGGTTAGAGAGCATTAAAAAAAGTTTTTACAGATTCTCTCTTGCATATTAAATGACATTTTGACTTTGTCAAGCGACGAAGAGCATTTTTTTGACATTTAATGCAACACCTTTTATTCTTTGCAAATTAAATAAATCACATAGAGAAAATCGAAAAAAACACCTCTCTTCCCTTGTCAATATATAAGTGAGTACTACTTTAAGAGCCATGAAACAGAACAGCATTCGCATTGAAGGTGCGCGACAACACAATCTCAAGAACATCTCCGTGGACATTCCCCGCGATGCCCTTGTTGTTGTGTGTGGCCCATCAGGTTCGGGCAAGTCCACATTGGCTTTTGATATTGTTTATGCCGAAGGACAGCGGCGCTATGTGGAATCTTTATCCGCATACGCACGACAGTTCCTTCCGCAAATGAATAAGCCTGCGGTGGATAAAATTGAAGGGCTCTCCCCCGCCATCTCCTTAGAGCAACAGTCTACGGCGCGCAATCCACGCTCCACAGTGGGCACTGTCACGGAAGTCTATGACTTTCTCCGTGTCTTTTTTGCGCGTCTTGGGCGGATGTATTGCCCCGAATGTGGTCAGGCCATCGAATCTCGCGCGGTGGACGAAATCATTGAAGACATATTGGCGCTCCCTCATGGCACGAAGTTCATGATTATGGCGCCTCTTGTGGAGCATCAAAAAGGCACCCATGCCGACCGCTTCAAAAAGCTCAAAGCAGAAGGTTTCGTGCGCGTGCGCGTGAACGGCGACATATATACGCTTGACGATGTGCCTGTTCTGGATAAAAACAAAAAGCACACCATCGACTTGGTTGTCGACAGGCTCGTTTCAAAAGATAATATACGCGGACGTGTGGCAGACTCCGTGGAATTGTCCTTGCGTTACGGTGAAGGGCGTCTCATCGTGCACCTCATGGGAGAGGCACCGCAGCCTGCACAAGACATCATCCATGCCACAAGCTCTGTGTGTACGCGGTGTCGCATAAGCTTCCCAAGCCCTAGTCCGCAGTTATTTTCTTTTAATAGTCCGCAAGGCGCCTGTCCGCGTTGTGTGGGGCTTGGCAGTGTCGATTATTTTGAACCGCTCCTTATTGCGCCCAACAAAGGACTTTCGCTTGAAAAAGGCGCGCTCTTGCCATGGGCATCGTCAAAAATGTTTGTTCACTATGCGGAACCTCTCAAAGCCTTGGGCAAGCGCTTTAAGTTTACGCTGTCCACTCCCCTCTCGGATTTTACGCCTGACGCCTTGGCAGCGCTCTTTTATGGTGAAGATGCGGACGGAAAGCCCGTGCAGAACAGTCAAGGGTTGCGTCGTAACTGGATGGGCGGCACGGTGGCTCTTGACGCGCAGGGTGACTATAACAGCGAACTCTTCCAAAACAGTGCCCATGCCTTAGAAGTACAAGGTGATGTGCCTGTGGGGACAAAGCGCTGGACGGGACTCATTCCACTCCTTGAAAAGGGGATGCAATACGGCGACGCGTGGCGTGAGAGTCTGTCGCGCTTTCGTCAGTCCATGCCCTGCCCTGACTGTCACGGGGCGCGCCTTCGCCCCGAAGCGCTCTCTGTGCGCGTCTCTGAGCTTAACATGCAGCAATTTTGTGACCTGCCCGTGGAAAAAGCGCTCACATGGTTGGACAGCATTTCCTTTGCAGGCCGCTATGCACTTATTGCAGAACCGCTTTTGAAGGAATTGCACCATCGCCTCACATTTATGCGCGATGTGGGATTGGATTACATTTCCCTCGGGCGTGCCATGTCTACCCTCTCCGGCGGCGAAGCGCAGCGCATTCGCCTTGCCTCGCAGCTCGGTTCCGGTCTCGTAGGTGTGACCTATGTGCTTGACGAGCCCTCCATTGGTTTGCATCCGCGCGACAATGCACAGCTCATAAAAACACTCCGCTCCTTGCAACAACGAGGGAACACAGTTCTTGTTGTAGAGCACGACGAAGCCACCATTTGCGAGGCGGATACTGTCATCGAACTTGGCCCCGGCTCCGGCGCGCACGGGGGCGACCTCATGTTTGTGGGCACTGTGCCGGAACTGTTTGCCGGAGCAGAGACGCTCACAGCGAAGTATTTGCGCGGCGATATGACCATTGCCCTGCCCGACGAGCGCCGCGAGGCCACAAGCGAGCTTGTTCTTGAAGGTATCAGCACAAATAATTTACGCAATATTGATTGCCACATCCCTCTTGGTGTTTTGACCTGTGTTACAGGCGTATCCGGTTCGGGCAAGAGTTCTCTTGTGGTTGACACCTTGTATAAGCATTTAGCGCTGACGCAAGGCATTCGCGTTGACCAGCCGGGCACTATCGGTGGTATGCGCGGTCATGAGGTGATTGAGCGTATTGTGGCCATTGACCAAAGCGCCATAGGTCGCACTCCGCGTTCAAACCCTGCCACTTATACAAAGATTTTTGACGAGATACGCAATATTTTTGCATCTACACCCGATGCAAAAAAGCGCGGCTATAATTCTGGACGATTCAGCTTCAATGTGCGCGGTGGGCGCTGTGAAGCGTGCAAGGGAGACGGACAAATTCGCGTGGAAATGCACTTCTTGCCCGACGTGTATGTAACCTGCGATGTGTGCAAAGGGAAGAGGTACAATCACGAGACCCTTGAAGTGCGCTACAAAGGCCTCAACATTGCCGATGTCCTCGATCTTTCCGTGGCAAAAGCCCACGCATTCTTTGAAAATTACCCTGTTCTTGAGCGACGTCTCGCCGTCCTCATGGATGTCGGGCTTGATTATATCCGTCTTGGTCAGCCGGCCACGACCCTTTCAGGAGGAGAGGCACAGCGCATTAAAATCTCGCGAGAACTTGGCAAGCGTTCTCTGCCCGGCACGCTCTATATTATGGATGAACCCACCACAGGCTTGCATATGCATGAAGTGGGCAAGCTCATCACTGTCTTACATAAGCTTGTGGACAAGGGCGCGACTGTTGTTGTGATTGAACACAATACAGATGTTATTTTGACGTCTGACCATGTGCTTGACCTTGGCCCCGGCGGCGGTGAAAATGGCGGTTGTATTGTAGCGCAGGGTACTCCCGAGGCCATTGTGGCAGATGCGCACTCGGTCACAGGGAAATTCCTTATGGAAGAGCGTAGGTTGCGGAGAAAGAAATAAGTAAATAGTGCATAGTACTGTTGATAATGAAAGCAGGGAACTCTAATGTTTTGCTGAAAGGTGTCGATGTAATATAGAGGTTCTGAGAGGAAGGTGTGCTGAGAAGAACACCTTCTTACAATATTGCTATCCAACAACACGACTCTCTATGGGAGCGACGTACTGTTGATGCGGTGTTCATGTAGCTTTGCTGTTGTACTGGTAAAATTCAAATTGTTCAGATGGGATGAGAGGAAGAGATGAGGTTATCTGTTGTTCAAAAATTGGTGTGTATTTTGGTGGTGCTTCTATTTGCAAGCTGTGGCACAATTTACTTTGTTGCAACATATAACTATTCGGCAACACTCACAGAAACATTGCATAAAAACATCGAAATGGCTCAAAGAAATTTTGCAGCCATTACCGAAACAAAACAGCGAGCAATGCAGCATGCCGCACGGTTAAGTGCACAGTATACGGGGCTTGCCGCAGCCGTAAAAGCAAAAAATGCTGCAGAGGTCAAGCGCTTGGCTCAAAAAATCATGCAGGATACAAACGCCAGCATAATAACTATCACCGACGCTGAAGGCACGGTGCTCGCACGCGGTCATGCAGACAGTCAAGGCGACAGCATCGCACAGCAAGAAACCGTGACGCAGGCCATGCGCGGTGGAGATGCTGCAGGTGTTGTGATGGGCGTTGAGGCCATTTCCATGCGGGCAAGTACACCCATCACAGAGGGTAGTGTGGTACTTGGCACGCTCTCCCTTGGTGAATCCCTCGCCATCCCCAAATATATTGATGCACTTGCAAACATACTAGACGTGCGCGCCACATATTTTGAAGGCGACACACGCCTCATGACAACTATTCAAAATGCCCAAGGCGAGCGCATCATTGGCACTCGTCTTAATAATCCATTGATTGAAAATCAGGTATTAACGCAAGGGAAAGTATACTACGGCGAAAGCACTATCATCGGAGAAAAATACCTTGCCGCATATTGGCCTGCGCGCAGTTATGGTGGAAAAATTGTAGGCATGTGGTTTATCGGCTTGCCGGTGACAGACGCTTTAAGCGCGGAGTATGATGCCAAGATGAATACAATTATTTCCACAAGTGCTGTTATGCTCATCATGCTTTTAATTGCCGTCGGGGTAGGCATACGATTCACTCGACCCATTCACGAAATTGCTGATTACGCCTCAAAAATTGCCAAGAATGAAACAGGCGCCACACTCAATATTACAACTCAAGATGAATTTGGTGTTTTGGCTCAAACCCTGCAAGGTATGGTACAAAAACTTCAAGAGCAAGCGCATTGGTATACGACCATACTCAATGCGCTTCCGGTGAATGTTTCTGTGACTGATATGGACAAAAAATGGATTTTCCTTAACGATGCCGCACGAAAAGACTTAGGAAAGAGCCTTGATGAACTGGTCGGTGTACCCTGCCATCAGCGTGGTGGCAGTTTGTGCTCAACGGCAGATTGCGGCATTATGCGCCTTGAGCAAGGTGAACCGGAATCCATCAGTGTCATGCCAAATGGCAATATTATGCGCATGCGTTTGAGTTACCTCTTAAATCGCGAAGGCGAAAAAGTGGCGCACGTCAAAGTGGGCACAGACATAACAGAACGGGAAAAAATGCGCCAAGAAACTGCTATCGCCACCAATGAGATGCGCAAAACCTTGGTGGAGCAAATTGAATCTGTAGTCATGCGCCTTGACAATGCTGCCCAACAGCTTTTCTCTTCCATCAATGCCGCCGAAAACGATGCCCAAAACACCGCGTCCCATATGAGTACTGTCACCACGGCCATTGGTGCCATGGAAGAAAGCATTTACGATGTTGCGAAAAATGCGTCGCATGCAGCCTCAGATGCAAGCAGCGCACAGGGACAAGCACAAGAAGGACACACAAAAGTACAACTTATTGTGGATGAAATCCTTGGGGTACAAACGTCTGCCAACAATCTTAAAGTAGACATGGAAAAGCTCTCCGAGCATGCCAACAGCATCGGCGCTATCCTCAACATTATTAGAGATATTGCCGACCAAACAAACCTCTTGGCGCTCAATGCCGCCATTGAAGCCGCGCGCGCCGGCGAAGCCGGACGTGGCTTTGCAGTGGTGGCTGATGAAGTGCGTAAGCTTGCTGAAAAAAGTATGGATGCCACCAAGGAAGTGGAGTCTGCCATTCGCATCATCCAAGAACGTACATTGGAGAGCAGCAAAACCATGGATTTCACCGTGGACGCTGTGCGTAAAGCTACACAAGAAGTGCACGTAGCGGGCGATGCCTTGAGCAGTATTGTGCAACTGAGTATGTCCACAGCGGATGAGATTTCTGCCATTGCCACCGCTGCCGAAGAACAGGCAGCCACCACAGGCGATATAAACAGAACCGTTTCCGACTCAAATCAGCTAGCACAACAACTGGCAATTTCCATGGTCGACACGGCGCACACTGTAAAAGAGGTCTCCGATCAGTCGTCAAAATTACGTGATATTTTGGAAGGCATGAAGGCGAAGATTGATCTTTAGCGGCTGGCTGTGCGACATGTGAGAGTTTTCACCTTAAGATAGATGACTTGCTTTTTCATGCAAAAAGTATTCGTAAAGCATGTAAAAACGCAATATTTCATTAAAAAAATCACTCGAAATAGCACAGTGTCTATCTTTCGGTGAAAACTCTCAATATTTTTGCGTGACAAAATGATGCTTGCGTCTTCTGCGTATTCCAGATAAAAGAGAATGAGTTTCTTGCATCCCGTCGACTATACTTTTCGACTAAGACATTTACATGCATAAGGATTTTTACCATGCACGCACCTGCCGCGCATTCGCATACGTTTTCCTCCATTTTACCTGCTGAAGCCTTGCGCACTACCTTGCGCAAAATTGGCACTATTCTCTGCCTCGATATTGGCAGTGGCACACAAGATGTGCTTCTTGCCTGTCCACATCTCGAAATAGAAAACTGGCCTCGATTTGTCATGCCCACACCTGCCCGCATGATAGCGCAACGCATAGAAGAACTGACCGCCATGCAAAAACCCATTTGGCTCTACGGTCAAAACATGGGAGGCGGTTTTGTGCGTGCCGTCAAGCTCCACATGAGCGCAGGCCTTGCTGTTTCCTGCTCGCCTTTTGCCGCCGCTGCCATCCATGACGACATGACGCAAGTGCAAGATATGGGTATCGACATTTGCCCAAAGGCGCCCATCGGAGCTGTGCCCGTACACCTTGCCGATTTTGACGCCCCCTTCTGGAACAGCCAGCTGCGCCTTTGGGGGCTTCCTCAGCCGTCCATGGTATTGGCGGCCGCTCAAGACCATGGTATTCACCCTGACGGCAACAGAAAGGGGCGCATGGCATCGTGGCGCAGACTTCTTGAAAAATCGCCACAGCCGGAACACTGGCTCTATACAGACGCCGTCATTGACGCTGCGCCGGAGCTGACACGCCTTGTCACACTACAAGCGCTTACAGGCGGCTGTGTGGCAGACACGGGCACCGCAGCCATACTCGGTGCCTTGTGCGCACCGGAGGTTGTGGCGCGTTCGCAGCGCGAAGGTGTGACTATCGTCAATGTGGGCAACAGCCACACTGTCGCCGTCCTTTATTTTCAGGGGAAAGTGTGCGGCATTTTTGAACATCACACAGGCCAGCGTTCCCTCGAAGACTTCCTACACGACCTCCAAGAATTTCGCCGCGGCTGGTTGCCCGATGAAATGGTGCGCGAAACAGGTGGACATGGTACGGCATTTGGACACATTCCTGAAGAAGCAAGCGGTTTTATACCCACATTCATCCTAGGCCCGCGTCGTCATATGCTGCATGGTCACGGTCAGTTCATCGCCCCTTACGGTGACATGATGCTCGCAGGTTGTTTTGGTCTTTTGCACGCATTTGCCCTCAATTTTACAGAAAAATAACTTTCATAACCGTGAATAACAAGGACTTACTCGTGGAATTTTTTGACAAAGCTGAAACATGGTCACGCGAACGCATTGAAGAAACACAATGCACACGTCTGCGTACAACCATCGCCCAAAGTATGAAATGCGATTTTTACGCACAGCGTTTGGAACAAGCCGGCATCACAGCAGATTCCATCAAATGCCTTGATGATATACGCAAAATACCCTTCACAACAAAGGACGATTTACGAGCCAACTACCCTACCGGCCTTCTCTGTGTTGCGCGGGCAGACATCGTGCGCATGCACTGCTCAAGTGGCACCACAGGCACACCTACAGCCATTTGTCACACCCACAATGATATAAACTCGTGGGCAGACCTCATGGCGCGCAGTATGTATATGGTGGGCGTGCGCCGTGAGGATGTCTTTCAAAACATGTCCGGCTATGGTCTTTTCACTGGTGGCCTCGGTATCCATTACGGCGCAGAGCGCCTCGGATGCCTCACTATTCCCGCAGGCGCAGGCAATTCACGCAGACAATTAAAGCTTGTAAAAGACTTCCAGACAACCGTCGTACACATCCTCCCCTCCTATGCCCTCATCCTCGGCGGACATCTCGAAGAAGCTGGTGAAAATCCCGCAGACCTGCCCCTGCGCATCGCGCTTATCGGTGCAGAACCTTATACAGAGGAATATCGCAACCGCATCGAAACGCTCTTTAATATGAAAGTCTACAATTCTTATGGCCTATCAGAAATGAATGGCCCGGGCGTCGCTTTTGAGTGTACACATCAAAACGGCCTGCACCTGTGGGAAGATGCGTATATCCCCGAAATCATCAATCCGGAAACATGCGAGCCTGTGGCAGATGGCGAAATAGGCGAACTTGTTATGACATGCTTGTGTCGTCAAGGCATGCCCATCTTGCGCTATCGCACCCGCGACCTCACACGCTTCCTCCCCGGTGACTGCCCTTGCGGGCGTCAGCACAGGCGTATAGACCGCATCCTCGGACGTTCTGACGATATGTTCATCCTAAAGGGTGTCAACATCTACCCCATGCAGATAGAGGAAGTCATCATGACCTTCCGCGAAGTGGGTAAAAACTACATGATTATACTGGAAAACGACGGTCACGCCGACCACATGCGCGTCCAAGTGGAAATTGATGAAAAGTACTTCGTGGAAGATATGCGTGTCCTTCGTGCGCTACAATCCAACATTGCAGGGCGTCTGCGCGACGAAATACTTGTCACACCACGAGTGGAGCTCTTGCAAGCTGGCAGCATCGCCACAACCGAAGGCAAGGCTGTGCGTGTGCAAGACACGCGCAAGAAGTAGTTTTTTATTTTTCTTGTTGTCTTTGAAAGGCTTGTGGGGGGAAAACTTTTTTTCTAAAAAGTTTCCCCCACAAAAAAAGCCTTCCTAAACTCCTTCCCCAAAAAACAAAATTTTATGGATATTCTATGGATGTCATTATACCTCCCATTATTACCTCATTTCTTGCGACAGGCTTCATGGGTCTGTTGGGATTTGTGCTCTTTTTGAATATTTTTAGCCTGCCCGCCAACTGGATTATGCTTGGCCTCGTAGCTTTGTGGAAATTTTTACATCCGGACACGGCGCACATGGGCGTGCTTTTCTTCACGCTTCTTATTGGCCTTGCTGTCATCGGCGAAATACTAGAAACTGGGCTGCAAATTGTTCAAGCAAAAAAGTATGGCTCTACATCGTCTGGCACATTTGCAGGGGTCGTCGGCGCCATCATTGGCGCCATTGTGCTTGCCCCGCTGTTCTTTGGCATTGGTGCGCTCATTGGCGCACTGATTGGCGCGTGGCTTGGCTGTTTTGTTATGGAAAAGCTGAAAGGACGCCCCAACAATGAAGCCGTCTCCGCCGCTTTTGGCGCCATGATGGGGAGGTTTCTCGGCACCGTGTGCAAGTGTGGTATCGGCGGCGCCATGCTTGCCCTCACCGGTAAATATTTATGGCCGGAAGGCGCCATCCCAGAGATTGTGCAAACTGTAGAACACACTTATTCCTTCATGGCGTCTCTGTATGGAAGGTAAACCATTGCCACATATGACTCTTCTCAGCAAGCTGCACGTCGTCTTGCATAAAAGCCGCTTTCCGGAAAATATTGGCATGTGCGCGAGAGCCTGCGCCAATATGGGCGCGGCATCCCTCAGCGTCGTGCAACCGGAACTGTGGGACACGGAACATCAAGAAAAAGCACGCGCCCTTGCCACAGCAAAAGGCCGTGTTTTCTTAGAAAATATGAGCGTTCTGCCGCGTCTTGCCGATGCCATCGCTCCGCATACTCTTGTGGTGGGCACAACAGCACGTACAGGAGGCTGGCGCCGCGATATTCTCCAGCCAGAGCAAGCCGCCCAAGAAATCATGACCGAACTGCAGCGCGAGGGCAGCGTCGCCATCCTCATGGGTTCCGAAGACCGCGGACTTGACAATGAAGCCATCGAGCGCTGTCATCGTCTTGTCACCATCCCCACCACTGAAGCTGCTTCCCTCAATGTGGCACAAGCGCTCTTAATTCTCTTGTACGAATGCGCCAAGGCCGCGCGGCTTGCCGCGCAAGCTGGTGTACTTGAAGTCCACGAAACGCGCGAGGCTGCGCCGCAAAGCACACGCATCACCGCCGCAGACCATGAAAGGCTCTACGAACACTTGAAGGAAATGCTCATGCGCATCGACTTTGTACACGGCGACAATCCAGACTATTTTCTCATGCCACTACGCCGATTTTTAGGCCGTGCGGCCTTGCGCAGACACGAATATGACGCCCTCATGGGCGTGTGTCGGCAAGTGCGCAATAAATGTCAATAAAATATCTCATTATCTAAGGATAGAATATGCTCATTAAAATGCTCTCGTGGAATGTGAATGGCTTTCGCGCTGTCAGTCAAAAGCCTGAATGGTCGTGGTTTACAGACAATGACGCCGACATCATCGGCCTCCAAGAAACGAAGGCCGCACCGGAACAGCTCAAAGATGCTCATGTCAATCCCGAAGGCTGGCAATCCTGCTGGGCAACATCCACAGTGAAAAAAGGCTATTCCGGCGTGGCAGTGTTCAGCAAGCACACGCCCATTGTCTCGCACGTAGAATTGCCCGATGTGGCCTATCAAGGTGAAGGGCGCCTTGTGCATATGGAATATCCGTGGTTCCATTTTTTCTGTGGGTATTTCCCCAACGGCGGCGCCGAGGAGTTGGACGAAAATGGTAAAAAAACGGGAAAATTCAAGCGAGCACCCTACAAAATGGGATTTTTTGACGCATTTTTAGCTCATGCAGAACGCTTACGAGCGCAAAAACCCATTGTTGTCTGCGGCGATTTTAATATCGCCCACAAGCCCATCGACTTGGCACGCCCCAAGCAAAATGAAAAGAACACCGGATTTTTGCCCGAGGAAAGGGCGTGGATGGACGCCTTTGTGAATGCCGGCTATGTGGACACATTCCGCGCCCATAATGGCGACATGGACGCTGCCTATACATGGTGGTCGTACAAGGCAGGCGCACGCGCGAAGAACGTAGGATGGCGCCTTGATTACTTTTTTGTATCGGAAGAACTGCGCCCTGCCATCCGCGACGCGTGGATTGAAAGCCATGTGTACGGCTCTGACCATTGTCCTGTGGGGCTTATTCTTGAAATTTAAAAACAAAAATTGACAGAGGAGAAAATCCGTCGTAAGTGGGGAAAGACAGGTCATTCTGATTTGTTTTTTTGAAAAGGGTTTGGGGAAAGCTTTTTTTCTTTTTTTCTTGGGGGAAAACTTTTTTT